>WRIB01000029.1 GCA_009782955.1 Treponema sp.
CTGAACAATTGCCTGGAAAGGGGTGAGGCTGCGCTGCCAAAAAGTTCCTGGGGTTCCCTGCGAAACAGATCACGGGGAAAAAGAAGTATTTAGCATAAAAGAGCCTGACTACTTAATGATTAACCACATAAGGTTTTACAAAATACGGAATTATTTTTAAGTAGTCAGGAAGCTGATTGAGCAGGTTCACCCAGAGTTTTTGGCAGTGCAGACTTATCCCTTTGCTGAATTTGTTCGGATTAATTAAATTGCCAGGCTCAGCGGGAAAATTGTGATTTTTAGCCCTTATGCCTGCCCTGCCGATCCCAGCACGTTTTTGTTCTTTTCCGCGTACATTTTTTTCAGTTCGTCCCGGGCAGGGCCTAAATACTTGCGGGGGTCAAACTCATCGGGTTTTTCTGCAAAGGTTTTGCGGATCATTGCGGTCATGGCAAGCCGGCCGTCGCTGTCGATGTTAATCTTGCAAACAGCGCTTTTTGTCGCTTTCCGCAGCTGTTCTTCGGGTATTCCAACCGAATCAGGGAGTTTTCCGCCGAATTGTTCGATGATCTTTACATATTCAACAGGCACCGAAGAAGCGCCGTGAAGGACAATGGGGAAACCGGGGATTTTCTTTTCAATTTCTTCCAGAATATCAAAACGGAGCGGAGGAGGAATAAGTATACCGTTGGCATCTTTGGTACATTGTTCTGGCTTGAATTTTGCCCTTCCGTGGCTGGTACCGATAGAGATTGCCAGCGAGTCGACCTTTGTCTTGTTTACAAAGTCGATTACCTCCTCAGGCTGAGTATAATGGCTTTGTTCGGCCACTACATCGTCTTCCACACCTGCCAAAACGCCAAGTTCACCCTCTACAGAGACATAATCTTTTTGCGAATGGGCAAAATCAACTACTTTTCGGGTTAAAGCGACGTTTTCGTCGTAAGGTTTACTGGAACCGTCGATCATTACACTGGAAAAACCTGTTTCAATACAATCTTTGCACAGTTCAAAGGTGTCGCCGTGGTCCAGATGAAGGACAACCGGAATGTCGTAACCCAGTTCGTGAGCAAATTCCACAGCGCCTCGCGCCATATTTTTTAACAGATTCTGGTTGGCGTATTTCCTGGCGCCGGAAGAGACTTGCAAAATAACCGGAGATTTGGTTTCAACACAGGCCTGTATAATTGCCTGAAGCTGTTCCATATTGTTAAAGTTGTAAGCAGGGATGGCATAGCCGCCGGAAATCGCTTTTTTAAAAAGTTCAAGGGTATTTACAAGGCCCAATTCTTTATAACTGGTCATTTTTTTGCTCCTTTAATGAATAATTATGGTAGATTGTAGTGGATTATTGCAAGAAGGTAAAGACGACGGCGCCATGGAATTGACATATTATTATGTTTTAAACAGTTGAGATTGTTCCAAAACTCTGTTAGTTTCGGAACAATCTTTAGAAAAAGCGTCTATAAGCCGCTTTTTCTCGTAAATCTACAGTTACGATTTTATTATAAGTGAGTGAGGAATGCGCTCTATTCGGGTATGTTTAATGGTTTTTGTCCCTGTCTTTCTCCTCATAGTTGTCTTTTTTAGCCGAAAGCCGGTGGTATTGGTAACCGATAAGGCTTTTAATGTACTTTATGGTGAAAATAGAAGCCGCAATAAGCAATTATTCCTTTCCGTAAGGCTCTTTCGGCCAATAAAAATTATTGTTATGGCCGAAGGGGCAGGGCCGGATTTGGTTACCCAGGGAGCAATAAGCCTTTCCAGGCGGCCTTTTGCGGTGTTTTTCCCTTATCGTTACAGGGAAGCCGCCTGGCGTTACCTTACAAGCCGGCCTGATTCCCCGGTAGTGATTCTTGCCGGACGGAAAACTCAGGGAAGCGACGAAACGAGTCATAACATGCAGGAAAATGAAGCAATCGTGCCGCCGTTGTGGGTATATACCGATTCAGAAACTGATTTGTATCGTGCCGGGGTCATGGCAGGGGTCTTTGTTCGGTACGAAAAACAAAACGGGGAAAATACCGACAATTGGGGGGATATTGTTAATCAGGAAATAGCCCTGTTCCACGAAGGTCATAATAACGAAGAAATAACGGCCTTCATTGCTGGGCTGGAGGAACAGCAATGGACCGATTTTCCGTTGTATTCTCCGGATTTAGCGGACATAAACCTGAGCTGCGCTGTAATTTTGGATAATTTTCGTTTTAATGCAGAAGGAAAGGTAAATTCGCTGATTTTTTTTTCCTGGATGGATCCTGCTTTAGCTCCCCGGAAAACGCTTGCAATCTTTGATGACTCTCCCTGGACACAGATTGGCCCGGCACTGGGTTATATAAAACAAGGCCGACAGAATGCACTTGTTCCTTCTGAAGTTATTTTTTTTAGGGAAGACAAGATTCAAAAAGATGTATATAATGAAATAAATAAGTTAAAAACCCTAAAAAAAAAGGTGGAAAACGCTGATAATTAAAGTAATGCTTAAAAGGTTTGACAAAAACCAGTGAAAGAATTATAATTTTAACTGATTTCATTTTTCAGGATTGAAACCAGGGAGTTCCCGGTTACGTTAAAAGGAGTATTGGGATGAAGCATAGAAGTTTTATGGTCGTTTGCCTGGTGTTGTTGTTGGGTACGGCCTTGGCAGCTTTTGGCCAGGATGCTACAGTAAATCTAGAGTCAAAGGTAATTGAAAGTTTTAACAATACGGAAGAAAGCTTGTATACTTGGCGGAAAGAAGCCAGCCGTTTTGCCGTAGGTAAAGACCCTGCGGATAAGGATAATCCTTCATTTGCCAATTTCGGACTGGAAGGCGGTGATTTTTACCCCAAACTCAGTTTTTTCGATGTTTGGCCGATGGCTCTGTACAGGAATAACCGGGAACAAAAAGAAATCAAGAGTTTGGGTGTTTGGGGCAAATTCAAGCGGATGGGTTACAATTGGATAGATGTCTATCCTACCCTGAAATCCCAGGGCGACGATGCTGAACCTTATGAAATCCCATTACCCGGCCATATTCGATTTCTGGATATGTGGGTTTGGGGTTCAAACCTTAATTACTATATGGAAGCATACATCAGGGATGAACAGGGAGTTATCCATACATTGTACCTGGGGAGTCTCGCCTTTCAAGGGTGGAAAAACCTTCGGATAGGAATACCCACTAACATACCCCAACGCCGCCGCATTATTCTGGATCCGACATCTGCATCAATGCTGAGCACGGCAGAAAGAAATTCTATTTACCTGAAATTTGTCAAGTTCCGTATCTGGACAACCCCCAGGGAAGAAGTGGCCAATTTCTACACGTATTTCCACCAGTTAAGGGTTATGACGGATGTTTACGAAAGGATTTTTGACGGCGATGAGATGAGCGATCCTGACTGGATCAGAGAAAACTGGGAAACCGGGAATTAAGGAGACTATAGATGAAACGTTTTATTTTATCTTTATTAATTGTATCCCTTGTGGCTGCCGGTCTTGTTGCCCAGGAAATTGGTGAACCGGATGCCCAACAATTGGGCATTATGGAAGCTCAGCAAAAGCTTAAAGAAATCTCGGTGGACAAATTCGAATACGAAGGATACTGGAGAGTTTCCATGTCTTCTGACGAAGGTTATGGAACAGCCAGGCTTTTTGAAGGCAGTCCTGCCGCCAAAGTTCCCATAAAAGAAGAAGAGGGCCTTAATATCCCCGACAAGTATGTATTGGGTGTCAGGATCGATTTTCTCCGTCGCGGAACCAATAGTTTCTTCGTTTATCCCCAGCGGCCCATCCCCATAGAGGGAATATGCAAAACTGTTTCAGTTTGGGTAGCAGGCCGTAACTTTAATCACTCTCTTAACCTTTTGCTGGAAGATGCTCTTGGACGGCATTTTGAACTGTATATAGGAAAACTCAATTTCCAGGGCTGGAAAAAGTTAACTGTAGCAATTCCTCCCCAGGCTCCCGACGGTGTTCATGGTATTGTCCAGCGGAATTATCATTATGTTAACCTTATGGGAATCAGAATTACCGGATTCCGTATTGATTGTGACATGATGGAAGCCTATGGGTCTTATTATGTCTACTTTGACGATCTTCGCGCTGTAACAGACCTCTTTGCCGAGGACATGAAAGATGCCGATGATATGAGCGATATGTGGTAAGATCAATTAAATCTTAGGTTTATTTGATTCGAAAAAACCGCATTGCGGTTTTTTCTGCCGGAGATTAATTGGGCTGTCAAAGACAGCCCATTTTTTTACATTATTTTATAGTTTGGGTAATTGGTTATGGAAGATAAAGAAGAGCAAAAAAAGAAAAGTTTTTACTTTACACCGCTGCAGGTCGGATACATCGCCGATTCAGTCGAACCGATTAATATTGCGTCCGATGCCAAATGGGAACTTGTTTTAAAGTCAGGAAGACCGGAAACGGAAGTAATTCCAATTGAACGGCACGGTACTATTTTAGGTATTGTTCATAAAGAAGATACAAAAAAACTGGGCAATTTTCTGGATTCACTGATAAACCGTGTTACGGGTAAAAATACTATGCCCTTTATGATGCCGATACATGATGTTATCGAAGCTTCTTCATATATCAATATTGTGCTGGAAAAAGGATTGCAAACTGTGCGCTGGGATGATCCAGGCTGGTATGTCGTTGAACATAAACACAAATATTTCGGCATTGTAAACCTTAGACAAATGATGGAATATTCGGAAGAAATACAGACACGGGATCTGAAGCGGGCCGGAGAAATTCAAAAGAATCTGCTTATTCAGCCGGAATTGCAGGATGTACGGTTTAGTTTTCTTTCCTATAACCGTATGGCCAATATAGTCGGGGGCGATTGGTATAAACCATTAAGAATTAACAAAGATCTGTACCTTATTGGCTGTTTTGATGTTGCGGGAAAAAATATTTCCGGAGCTCTGGTAACCATGTCTTTAGGCACCTGTTTTGCCGCACTGGAACTGGTGGCATACAGGGATAGTACTCAAAGCCGGAAAAAAAGAGATGACCCGGAACAGATTACCGCTTTAATTAATTCAATAATCAGAAAAGTTAATCCGCCGGATGTTTTTGTTGCCGGGGCGTTGTTGTATGTAAATTTTGCCACTAATCTTGTGGAAATACATAATTGCGGTTTATCTCCGGTAACGGCTTTTGTCCCTTCGGGCAATATGGCAATTGCCTTTAAAAACTATAAACCCAATTTGCCGCCGCTTGGCTTAACAGATGAATTCGTTCCTGATCCGCCCCAGAAAATTCAAATAAGCGACGGTTTACGTATTGTTGTTTATTCGGACGGCCTTTTGGATATGAGCGACATTCACGGAGAACGGTACGGAGAAACAAGGGCTATTAATTTTTTACAAAACCTTCATTATATTCCCGCCGACGGGTTTTCTGTTTATGTGGACAGGGAAATCGACCTTTGGACCAAGGACACTGCTCTGGCAGATGATGTAACCTTGTTTGAACTGAGGTTTGGAAATATACTTCAAGAAATTGAGCAAATGCCGGAGAACATCGGCTTGGAGGATTAATGGCAAGAGTTGAGCTGAAAAGCGTTTACAAGGTCTATGAAGGCGGTGTAAGGGCAGTAAACGACGTTAATTTTGTTGTTGAGGATAAAGAATTTGTCGTTTTGGTAGGACCCTCAGGATGCGGGAAATCGACTACACTTCGAATGATTGCAGGTTTGGAAGATATTACCAAAGGAGAATTGTATATAGACGGAGAATTGGTAAATCATATTCCTCCGAAAGACAGGAATATTGCCATGGTTTTTCAGAACTATGCGCTTTATCCCCATATGTCGGTGTACGACAACATGGCTTTCGGTCTTCAAATGCGGAAAGTAGAAAAACAGGAAATCTATCGCCGGGTTCAGGGAGTATCAAAAATCCTTGATGTTGCACAATATTTGCATCGTAAATCTACGGCACTTTCTGGCGGTCAGCGTCAGAGAGTTGCGGTTGGGCGGTCTATTGTACGGAACCCTAAAGTGTTTCTTTTTGATGAACCACTGTCCAATTTGGACGCTAAACTCCGCGTACAAATGAGAACAGAACTGTCAAACCTTCATATCCGGCTTGATGCAACAATGATCTATGTTACTCACGATCAGGTTGAAGCAATGACCATGGCAAATAAAATTATTGTAATGAAGGATGGAGTAATTCAGCAAATGGGACCTCCGCTGGATTTGTATGATTTTCCGGAAAATAAATTCGTAGCCAGTTTTTTGGGTTCTCCGCCCATGAATTTTCTTGATGTTACAGTAAAGGAAAAAAACGGAAAGCTCGTTCTGTATAACACTTCCTTTGAATTGGTTCCTCCTCCCGAGCATGTCAAGGATTTACAGAAATTTATTGACCGGGAAATAATTTTTGGAATTCGTCCGGAGGATTTAGTTTTTTCCAAGCGGCCGCAATTGGATAACAACATTGGAGCAAAAATTACCTTAATAGAGCCTTTGGGAGCGGAAACTCATCTTTGGCTTACAACAACTACACAATCACTTCTGGCCAAGGCAACTTTCCGTTACAATTTCAGAATAGGCAATACCATTAATCTGGCTCCCAATATGAACAGAGCACGGTATTTTGATAAGGAAACGGAATTTTCTTTACTGGAGTATAGTGAGTTGAAAGAAAAATAATATTTTTTTGATTTCAAAGAATGCGGTATACCCAGGATCTTCCCTGTTTGCGGATTTTTTCCAGATATCCTGCTTTTCGCAAGGTATAAAGTGTCTTTCTTGCCTCTTCAGGACTTACATTCGCTGCCTCGGCCAGGGTTTTTGTGGAACATTCATTTTTTAAAGGTAAAAAATGCTTTATCCAATCGGCTTTTTTCTTTAATGTAATTCCTTCCCGGCGGTTTTCCAGGGATCTGTCTTTTATGCTTACCCCTTTTCTGCGCCATGAGCCTTTTCCATCGTTACACCGGCGCTCAACTGCATCTACGTAAATTATTTCTATTGTTAATTTCCTGAGCTTAAGGAGTTCCGGAACGTAAACAAGTTCATCAAAAATATCCCAAATAGTGCCTTTTTTTGGGCTTTTTCTCCTGCTAAGGAGCCGGCCTTTGGGATCGTATAATTCTATTGTCTTTTTTTCAATTACCGGGTAGATAAGCCGTACTTTGCCGCTTTTTGCAAGGGCAGGGATCTTTTTTTTCAGGGCATTAAAATGGCTGGTTTGAATTTCTATAACCTCTCCATTTACTCCAATAGCGTCGCATACATAACCGGCTCTAGTTGCTTCGGTATTTCCCGGTTCCGCATAGTACATTTTTAATGAGTTATGCAGGCTGCTTTCGTTTTTTGTACCTATACTGCATTCAGAAGCGGTCATCTATTACGTTCCTTCCGCTTTTAACATAGGGCAGCAGTTCTTCGGCGCTCATTAATTCCAAATAATGGAAGGTTTCATTGTTCCCCTTGTTTTCGTTGGTTTTTATCCTGGCAACCCGGAAAACGATCATTTTATTGGTCGGAATGGGCAGGGGAAGAACATTCCCGTTCATATCAACAAGTGTATTGAAAGGCAGCCGGCCAGGCACTTCCTGAGTATCTCCTTCGGGAAAAACAATAAAGAATTCTTCGAAAAACATCTTTTATACCAATGTAATTTTACCATACCAAAGCAGTCAATTTTGGACAATTGGTATCTCAATCTGTTTTTTCGGCAAAACCTAAATGTTTGTTAAGCAATTTTACGAAAAAAAACATTTATTTTGGTTTTTTCCATAAAAAACTGTTGCAATACTGGATAAAATGGGAAATAGTGGTATAATTATTAGTTTTTTCCCAAAAAATGGGATGTAATGGGGTGTTTGGGGATAATCCCAAAAATAAGCATGGCGCTGTTAAAAGGTGAATATCAGGCGACTCTTGATGAGAAAGGGAGGGTGAGTATACCTGCCCGGTTTAGGGAAGGAATACCCCATAATGTGCTGGTTTTAACAAAAAGTATGTTTGAAGCTTGTGTTTGGGCCTTTACTCCGGAAAATCATGAAAAATTTACCGAAAGTCTCCGGAATTTCTGGAGCGCCAATGCCAATATGCCCATGACGCTTAAGCAAAAAGACATGTTTGATCACAGGGTAAGTTTTTCTGCCAGCGAGGTAGAGATAGACAAAACAGGGCGTATCATGATCCCCCAGAAATTCCGGGATCATGCAGGGCTTACACGGGACTGCGTGGTAACAAGCGATGGAGTCCGCATAGAAATATGGGATGCTGCCCGGCATGCGGAATATGAACAGAGGGTAGAGGAACAGTTTGAGGCTGTCGTGGAAAAAATGGGACTTTTAAATTTGTACTAAATAATTTTGATTGATTAAAAAAGGCAAACAAGAGGAGGGGAGGGTATGGAAGTAATCCATACTCCGGTATTGCTGGAAGAGACAATTCATTACCTGGCGCCAAGAGCTCCGGGTGAACTCATGATAGACGCAACCTTGGGCGAAGGCGGGCATAGCGCCGCTTTTCTGGAACGTTTCCCGGAGCTCTATATTGCTGGCATAGATGCCGATGGAGAAATTCAGGCCAGAGCCAGGGAGCGGTTGGCTCCTTTTGGGCAGAGAATTCGTTTATACAAGCGATGGGCAGATGATTTTTTTACCGATTACCCTGTTGACCTTCCCTTTCCCGATACAATTCTCTTTGATTTGGGAATAAGTCTTTTCCATTATGAAGGATCGGGACGGGGCTTTAGTTTTATGCGTGATGAATATCTTGATATGCGTCTTGATACTTCCAGCGGAAAGACGGCAGCCGATCTGATTGCATCCCTTTCGGAAAAAGATTTTGCTGATCTGTTGTATAACAATGCCGGAGAACGTTTTTCCCGCCGTATTGCTTCTGCAGTTCATTCCGCTAAAAAGCAAAACCCGATTACCAGTACTACAGCCCTTGCGGAACTTGTTGCCGCTTCCGTTCCTGCTTCGTACCGCCATGGTTCGATACATCCGGCAACTCGTACCTTCCAGGCTTTGCGTATGGCCGTAAACAATGAGGCGGATAATCTTCCTTCCATGCTGGAAAAAGCCCTGGAAAAGTTAAAAATCGGGGGCCGTATGGGGGTAATTAGCTTCCATTCGGGTGAGGACAGGAAGGTAAAGAATTTTTTCAGGGAAAAAAGCAGGGACTGTACCCAGTCAGACATGACAACTGATAGAGGTCAGTCCCGGTTGAGTATGCAGCCGGATGCGCCGATATCTAGATCTGTAGGGATCTGTCCTGTAAAGATACTTACCCGGAAACCTATATCGGCCGGGGAAGAAGAATGCAGGAAAAATCCCCCTTCCCGGAGTGCAAAATTCCGGGCGGTAGAAAAAATTGATACCGGGGTAGCGTCATGATTCGTCGTATCTTGTTTTATTGTTTTGTCCTTAGCATTCCTGTTTTTTTGGGACTTACTGCATGGCAGTCTTCCCGTTACGGTGATTTGGAAAGGGAACTGAAAAAACTGGAAAAAACCCAGGAAGAATGGGTGGAAAACAACAAAAGGCTCATTGCCGGCATTACCTACCTTTCTTCGCCTGACAGAATAGAGCATATTGCCCGGGAACAATTAGGTTTGCATAAAAAACAACCGGAAGAAGTACTGCAAATTTCCATAACAGATCCGTCTGTTGTTTCAGATACAGTTCCGGAATACTCCGCCGGGAGAACGGATGTGGGTGTTTCAAACGAAGATTTGCGCGGTTCTCCGCCTGATACGGTTTCTGTGCCGGACTCGGCCTATAGAAGCATTGCTGAATATTTTGAAGGCTTTGAGGCGGCGAATGAATAGACCTTTTTTAATGGATCACCGAAGCGCCGCTTTAGCTCTTGGAGCAGAACTGTTCCCCGAAGGGGCAGAGGGCGGTTTTACCTCGGTGGCCATTGATTCACGAAAGGTTAATCCGGCATCTCTTTTTATTGCTTTACGTGGTCTCAGTTCTGACGGTCATCGTTTTCTTCGCGATGCTTTGGAGGCAGGAGCTGCGGGAGCCATGGTAACCAGGGAAGGGTTGGAAGAAGCAGGTTATAATGCAGAATCATTAAGTGTTTTGGCTGCCGAAAAAGGCGCCGCTTTGTTTATCGTAAAAGATACTCTTAAGGGCCTGCAGGATCTGGCTGCAGCGTATCTTGATCTTTTTCCCCGCCTGCTGCGTATCGGCATTACGGGTTCTTCCGGCAAAACAACTACCAAGGAAATTACCGCCTCCATATTCGGCAAAGAAAAAAATGTTGTAATGAACAGCGGCAATTTTAATTCCGAAACAGGACTTCCTCTTTCTGCATTCAACACACTCGATTGTCATGAAGTAGGAATCTTTGAAGCGGGAATGAACCGGAAAGGAGAAATTGCTGAACTTGCTGCAGTTCTAAAACCGAAAATCGCACTAATAACCAACATTGGACCTGCTCATATCGGTGTTTTGGGGAGCATGGAAAATATTGCGGAAGAAAAAAAACAAATTTTTTCACAGTTTACAGGAAAAGAAACAGCCTTAATTCCGGAAGATGATCCCTTCAGGGATTATTTGGCTCAGGATGTAAAAGGCAAGGTAATATTTTACGGACAAAATAATCTTGAGGCGTCGGGAAAGCTTAATGCCGTACTGGATCGGGGTCTGGCGGGGACAGAGATAAACTGGGAGGGAATCCCCGTCAGCTTCGGTCTTCCCGGGAAGCATAATGTAAAAAATGCCCTCGCTGCGGCGGCCTTGGCAAATGAAGCAGGCATTAGCGCTTCTTCAATCCGGAATGGTCTTGCCGGTGTTAAAGGCATTTTTGGCCGCAGTGAGGTACTGCAAGGTAAAACCACGGTAATCCGCGATTGTTACAACAGTAACCCGGATTCGGCAGCAGAAGCCATTGTTTTTTGCGACAGCATTGATTGGTCCGGACGGCGGATATACATAATTGGTTCCATGCTGGAACTTGGAGAGCATGAAGAGGAAGAACACCGGAAAATAGGGCAGCTCCTTGGCGAGTCAAGGGCGGATTTAATTTTCCTGTACGGAAAAGAAACGGAAAGCTCTGCAAAAGCACTGAACGAAAACCGGCGGAAATATTTTCATACCAACAGCATGGATCAATTATCAAAAGAACTGGAAAAAGAAATCCGTTCAGGAGATCTTGTTTTGCTTAAAGGTTCACGGGGCTGTGCATTGGAAAAGTTAAGCGATATTGTTTATTTGGAGGGATCTGATGTTTCTTGAATTCCTCTATCCTCTTGTAAAGTATTTTACCCCTTTAAATGTTTTTCAATATTTAACTTTCAGAAGCGCCTATGCTGCATTAACCACGCTGCTTCTTTGTTATCTTATGGGTCCTCGAATTATCGAAAAACTGCGTGAACTCAAAGTAGGTCAGGCAATACGGAACGATGGCCCGGAAACTCATCGTGCAAAAGGCGGAACTCCGACCATGGGCGGAGTAATGATCATTGTTTCTGTAATTATTTCTGTTCTTCTGTGGCAGGATTTTTCGAGCTTTAAGGTATGGCTTTGTCTGGGTGCTCTTATTGCATTCGGAACCATCGGTTATGTGGATGATTATTTAAAAGTAACAAAAAAGAATGCAGATGGCCTTTCCGCCAAAGTTAAATTCGGCGCCCAGGTTGCGGTAGCTTTGGCGGTAGCTTTGGTTCTTTATTTTTCCGGAGAAAAAGAAGTAACACAGCTGTATATTCCGTTCTTTAAAAACCCGGTTTTGGATTTAGGCCTGCTCTGGATTCCCTTTGCAGTGCTGCTTATGGTTGGTGAATCGAATGCGGTAAACCTTACCGATGGCCTGGATGGGCTTGCGACAGGCCTTTTAATTTGGGTGTTTATTACACTGGGAATACTTTCCTATCTTTCCGGCCGGGCAGATTTTTCTGTATATCTGGGGATTCCTTTTATTGAAGGAGCAGGAGAGCTCACCATATTTTGTCTTGCTGCCGTCGGCGCCTGTATAGGATTTCTCTGGTTTAATGCGTATCCTGCGGATGTATTTATGGGAGATGTAGGGAGTCTTTCGCTGGGCGGAGTTATTGCCGTAATTTCCCTGGTTATAAAAAAAGAAATATTGATTCTTATTATTGGCGGTGTTTTTGTTCTGGAAGTTGCATCTGTAATTTTACAGGTATTGTCTTTTAAACTGTTTAAAAGACGGATATTCAAAATGAGTCCGATTCATCACCATTTTGAACTGTCCGGCTGGACGGAAAACAAAGTAGTAATCCGGTTTTGGATACTTGGCGGGCTTTTTGCGATTATTGCCCTTTCAACATTAAAGATACAGTAGGGGAGTAAATGAAATTTCAGTTGGCAATGGAACAACAAGGCCGCAAGACCCGCTCCGATTTTCTTCTTGTTGCCTGTATTTTGCTCCTTACCGGAATAGGACTGGTAACATTGTATTCCGCCTCTTATGCCTTTGCCGATCGTTTCTTCGGAAACAGTCTTTACTTTATTTCCCGGCAGGTAGTGCTGGCAGCTTTTGGTTTTGCTTTATGCTTTGTCGTTTCCCGTGCCAATCTCGATTTTGTCAGGGAATGGATATTCCCCCTGGTAATAGGTTCAATGATCCTGTGCGCACTGACATTTGTTCCCGGTATAGGGGTTATGAAAAATGGCGCAACCAGATGGATACGGCTCGGTTCTTCCACCTATCAGCCGTCGGAACTGGTTAAACTTGTTCTGCCGTTTTATCTGGCTCATATTTTTGACAAAAAACAGGACCGGCTTGATACTTTTTCTGCCGGCGTGCTTCCCCCGACAATGATAACCGTACTCTTTGTTGCATTAATTTATATGCAAAATAATTTTTCCACGGCATTTTTTATTCTGTTTAATGCCCTGGTTATTTTTTATCTGGCCGGAATAAAACTGCGGTTCTTTTTTGCTGCAGCAATGATTTTTTTGCCGCTGTCAGTGTTTTTTGTCCTGACCAGGGAACACCGGTTGCGACGTTTTATCAGTTTTCTTTGGCCTGAATACGATCCGCAGGGTGCGGGATATCAGGTAAAGGCCAGTATTACTACAATCAGTTCCGGAGGTTTTTGGGGCAAAGGAATAGGGCAGGGAACCAGAAAAATTGCAAGTGTACCGGAAATTCACTCGGACTTTGTTTTTGCTTCATTTGCGGAAGAAGGCGGCTTTTTTGCAGTGGCACTGATCTTTGTTCTCTTTGCACTTTTTGCCTTTGCCGTATACCGCTGTGCCCTGAAAAATAAAACGCTTTTTGGACGTCTTTTGGGATTTGGTCTTGGAACAATGATTCTTTCCCAAATTATTTTAAATGTAGCGGTGGTTGTCGGAGCCCTTCCTGCCACCGGAGTACCATTACCGTTCTTTTCTGCCGGAGGTTCATCGCTGGCTACAACTTTGGTAATGTGCGGTTTGCTGATAAATAATTCACGGGAGGCCAATAATGTCCAGTGATTATTTGTATGGAGATGAAGTCGGTTCACGGCCTCGTTACCATTCAACGGAATACAAAAAATTAAAATTCATCCTCGCTGTAATTACGATTATTCTTGGAGTAGAACTGGTCTGGCTTTTCGGCGTCAGTCCCTGTATGCCTCTTTCCAAAATAACTATTTTGGGAATTCAGGGAATTGATGAAGAAGCGGTGCTTGCTTTGGCAGGGATAGGAAAACATTCTTCCTACATGACAATTAATGCCAAATCCGCCGAGGAAGCGCTCCTTGCCCTGCCAATGATTCGTTCTGCAAGGGTTGTTAAACGTTTTCCCAACAGGGTAGAGCTTCATTTGGAAAGCCGGCGGGCTGCGGCCATGGCTTTTGTGACCCATGGCGGGAAGATATTTCCTGCCCTTATTGACGGAGAAGGAATAATAATTAATGTAGGAAAAGAAGGCTTTTTGAACGGTGAAACTCTGCCTGTTATTTCAGGTTTGGTACTGGAAGGAGTGTATCCGGGCATGAAACTTCCACGTATGTATAATACACTTTTTGCCCGGCTTGATAATTTAACCAGGACTGTCCCTGAATTGCTGGCAACGGTTTCCGAAATCAGGATTAATCACAGAAACTACGACGGTTATGATTTAACATTGTACCCTGCCCATAAAGGAGTACGGGTACGGGTAAGCCAGGATATAACGGAAGAAACACTAAGGTATATGCTCCTGATGCTGGATGTACTTTCCGAAAAATCCGGAAATATCAGGGAGATTGATTTCAGAACCGGTACAGCTTCATATAAGGAGGCATATTCTGGCTAGCGGCGATTTAGTGGCCGGTCTTGATATTGGAACGGCCGAGGTATGTGTTGTAATTGGCGAGCGAACCGAAAATGGCGGCATAGAAATAACCGGCATTGGTACCAGTCCGTCTACAGGATTGCGCAAAGGAGTTGTTGTAAATATTGAAGCTACGCTGCGTTCTGTGGAATCCGCTATTGAAGCAGCGGAAATGATGAGCGGCAGGGAACTGCACAGCGCCTGGACCGGTATTGGAGGAAGTCATATCGAAGGGATCAATTCCCGCGGGGTGGTAGCAGTAACCGGCAAAAACCGGGAAACCAGGGAAATCGGAGACGATGACGTACTGCGTGTTCTGGAAGCGGCACGTGCTGTTGCGATCCCCATGGACAGGCAGGTACTGGAACTGATTCCCCAAAGTTATATTGTGGATGATCAAAAAGGGATTAGAGATCCTTTGGATATGATTGGGGTTCGGCTCGAAGCGGAAGTTCATATTATTACCTGTTCTGTTACCAGCGCGCAAAATCTTGTTAAGTGCGTAAATCGGGCAGGGTTCCGTGTAAACGGCCTTGTGCTTCAATCGCTGGCTGCAGGACGGGCTGTATTAACCGAAGAAGAAAAGGAACTGGGAACGGCGCTTATTGATTTGGGCGGCGGCACCACTGATGTTTTAATTTATTCCGAAGGGACGCCTTATTCAACTACAACAATTCCTGCGGGCGGAACCCAGGTTACCAGTGATATTTCGATAATCAAGAATATTTCGTATGATGCTGCGGAAAAAATTAAACTAACAGCAGGAAATTGTTGGGAAGGAACAGGTATCGGAGAAGATGAGATTATTGTTCCCGGTGTAGGCGGAAGAGCGCCGTTGGTCATTCCCCGGTATGAAATTGAAGAAATTATTAGACCGCGCCTGGAAGAAATCTTTTTTATGGTTAAGGAAAAATTCGACAAGCTTACTTTATCCCGTCCTTTAGGAGGCGGTGTGGTACTAACCGGCGGAGCTTCACAGCTTTCCGGAGCAACGGAGCTGGCATCGGAAATTTTTAATCTGCCCGCACGTGTTGGTTCTCCTCTTTCTGTAGGCGGCTTGGTGGAAGAATACCGGAGCCCTGCCTATGCGACTGCTGTAGGATTGGTGCTTGAGGGAAATGACCGGGAACTAAGAAGCGGAATTGAGAGAGGCGGAAATAAAAAATCCGATGGAGTATCTATTTTTGGAAGAATTTCAGAATGGTTGCGAAGAGAATTTTTTTAGGGATCCAAAACTTTTGCTTTGCCATAGCATTGCGGGGTTATGAATAGATAAAAATTTTTGGGGAGGGGACATGAACATCCAGCTTTTGGAGGAATGCGGAAATTCCGGACCGCGTTCCACGATTATCAAAGTAATTGGAGCCGGCGGAGGAGGCTCGAATGCCGTTAACCGTATGATTGAATGCGGTTTCGAAGGCGTTGACTTTATCGCTGCCAATACCGATCTTCAGGCTTTGAATCAAAGTAAAGCAGCCATAAAACTTTCCATTGGCTCAAAACTTACAGCCGGATTGGGCGCAGGAGGAGTACCCAATGTAGGCGAGAAGGCTGCCATGGAAGACAGAGAATTAATAGCCAACACATTAAGGGGAGCGGACATGGTTTTTGTTACCGCCGGTATGGGCGGCGGTACAGGTACAGGAGCTGCTCCTGTTATTGCCCAGATTGCCCGTGAATGTGGTGCGCTTACGGTAGGTGTTGTTACAAAACCCTTTAACTTTGAAGGCCGCTACAAACTGCAGCTTGCCGAAGAAGGAATTGCCAAAATGAGGGAAGCTGTCGATACCCTTATTGTTATTCAAAATCAGCAGCTTCTTTCCCTGATCGAAAAACGTACTCCAATCAAAGAAGCATTCCGCATGGCCGACGACATACTCCGGCAGGGAGTTCAGGGTATTTCCGATTTGATTCTTGAAACAGGCGAAATGAATGTTGATTTTGCCGATGTAAAACAAACCATGCACGGTCAGGGCGATGCCCTGATGGGAGTGGGAAGTGCATCCGGAGATAACAGGGCTCAGGAAGCGGCGATAAAAGCTGTGGAAAATCCCCTGCTTGAAGATACAACCATTGAGGGTGCCAGGCGTATTCTTGTTTGTGTATCAGGCGGAGAATCGTTTGCGCTTACGGAACTGGAAGATGTTGTGGAAACGGTTTGCGAAAAAGCCGATACGGATGTACAGATTATCGCCGGTGCGGTAATAAAAAGCGAACTTGGAGATAAACTGCAGGTAACGGTAATTGCCACAGGATTCCAGGCAAAAGTATTAACAATGGAATCCAAAGGCGGCGGAGAAATCAATCAAAACCGTGATGTAGTCGGACTTGAAGAATGGCACAGTTTTACAACTCGCACTTCAAGAAGCAGGGTTGATTTCCTTGCCCACCGGAACTTTAAAGTAGAAGATTTGGATGTTCCTACCATAATGCGGTTTCCGGAACCTTCCGCCGAGGCCTGGCAGGGCCGAAGTTCCCTTCCGGTAAGAGAAAAAGCGGAAATATGAAAGATATTCTTGCCGGTTACAGATCTTTTCTCCTTGCCCTGGAACGACGATCCTCTTTGACTGTGCAAACCTATTTGGGGGAAATTCGGATTTTTCTGTTCTGGCTCCGGGAAAAAGGCCATGATCAGGTAAAAACATTACGGGATGCTGATACTGTTCTGCTGACAGATTATCTGGAAGATCGAAGAAAAACGATCGGTCCCAGGTCTGTTGCCAAGGCTGTAACATCGCTTCGTTCTTTTTTCCGCTATCTTTGCGATGAAGGCCTGCGGAACGATAATCCGGCGGCAATCCTGGAAATGCCCCGGCGCAGTTTAAAGCTGCCCCCGGTTCTTTCCCGGCAAAAAATTGAAGTACTGTTAGAAGCGGCAGACATCTCAAGACCTTTAGGGTTACGTAACCGGACAATTTATGAATTGATCTATTCGGCAGGGCTTAGGGTTTCCGAGGCAGTTTATTTAAATACTGCTGATCTTTTTTTTGATGAACGTATTGTCAGGGTAAAAGGTAAAGGGAATAAGGAAAGAATGGCGATTTTTGGAGACGAAGCGGCGTTTTGGTTAAAGCGGTATCTTTCGGAAGTTCGTCCTCTTTTGGCAAAACAACTGCATCCAAAAGCGTTTTTTTTGGCCAGAGGAGGCAAGCGTTTATCGAGAAAGGCGATTTGGAAAAATTATGCCCTGTTGGCGTTAATAACCGGTACTTCTTCCAAGCTGCACACTCTGCGGCACAGTTTTGCCACAGAGTTATTGGCAGGAGGAGCGGATCTCAGGCAGGTACAGGAATTGCTGGGTCATGCGGATTTGTCAACAACCCAGATCTATACCCATGTAGATGTTTCCATGCTTAGAGAAAATCATAAAAAGTTTTTGCCGGTATTGGGTTTGGCAGCTTCCGGATGATTAGGCCCGGCGGAGTGTAAAGAATGGCACAGAAAGGATTAGGAAAATCAATTATAATTCTCATTATACTTGCAACCTGTATTACGGGTGTTTTTGTATATAAAAAAATTGCCGCACGTAATTCTTTGGCTGCTCAAATAGCTGCGTTAAGTCCTCGCGGAGCCCCGCCTCAATCTATAGAGGATCTGCGCAAAGCCATTGCACTCTATGAAAAAAAGATCGACGAGCATGTTAAAGACGCTGCTCAAACAGGGATATACTGGAAGATACTTGGTTCAAGGCTTATGGACGCGCGGCAGCCGCTTTATTCAGAGGCTTTGGAGGCGCTTCAAAATGCTGCCCGGTACTTTCCGGAAGATGAAACGGTTCATTATCTTATAGGGGTATCTGCAGGGAGTCTTGCCCGTTCTGAATACTTTTCTCCGGGCGAACAAGCGGAACATTACCGCGTTGCGGAAGCAGCTTATCTGCGGGCTCTCGACTTACAGGGCCGTTACGGTAAAGCTCTTTACGGCCTCGGCGTACTTTATGTTTTTAATCTGGATCGTCCGGAAGAGGCAATTCCGTATTTGGAATTATTTCTGGATATTAATAAACGTGATACCGACGGAATGTTTGTTCTGGCTTCTGCACGGGCATTAACCGGAGACTTCGCCGGTTCGGCGGATCTGTATGATCGTATCATCAGTCTTACAAAAGATCAGAAAGTAAAAGATCAAGCGGAACTTAATAAACAAAAAGTTATGGATGCGTGGTACAGATAATGAATAACATTGATAAAGAAAAGCTTTTGGGTATACACCGGATAGATAAGGATTCTCCCCTCTATCCCCCTCTGTTACGGGAAATTTTTGATCCCCCTGAATACATTTATTATCGCGGCTCACTACCCAATCCGGAAAAGCCTTCCGTTGCTCTGGTGGGTACCCGGCATCCCAGCGCAGCAGCATCCATGCAGGCTATTGCCCTGGGCCGTGATTTTGCGAGGGCAGGCATTACGGTCGTTTCCGGCCTTGCTCTTGGGATCGATGCTTTAGCCCACAGAGGCGCTCTGGAAGAGAGCGGCTGTACTGTAGCGGTACTGGGTTCTTCGGTAGATGAGGTCTTTCCTGCATCAAATCGTGATTTGGCAAGGCGTATATTAAAAACCGGAGGTTCCCTTTTAAGTGAATATAAACTTGGTACTACTCCGAAAAAATGGTTCTATCCCCAGCGAAACAGGATCATTTCCGGTCTTGCCAGAGCTACGGTAATTGTGGAAGCTCCCGCAGGTTCCGGTGCTCTCTATACGGGAAGATTTGCCCTGGAACAGGGAAGGGATCTTTTTATAGCTTCTGCCGGTGTTGCTTCTCCAATCGGAGAAGGCACAAGAACTCTGGCTGCCGAAGGCTGTCCTGTCATTGGCAGTGCTGCTGATGTATTGGCCGGGTGGAACATGGATCCGGCATTATTACTGAAATGGAATGAACAAAACAGGCGAAACGGCGGAAGCTTAAATGGTCTATTCACCTTGTCTCTTGCTGATTCACTAAAACAGGAACTGGATCTATAGGGGTCAATAATTTTATGGAAGCAAATTCAATGGATGCAAAAACAACCAAAACAACCAAAACAAAAAACAAAGCCGCAAAGAATACAGGTAAACAAATACTCGTAATTGTTGAATCACCCGCAAAGGCAAAAACCATAGAAAAATATTTGGGTCCTTCTTATACAGTTAAAGCATCCATGGGCCATTTAATCGATCTGCCCAAATCACGAACAGCAGTTGACGTGGAACACGATTTTGAACCCGAATACATTACCGTCAGGGGAAGAGCCAAACTCCTTAAAGAACTTCAGGGGGATGCGAAAAAATCGAACGAAGTATTACTTGCCAGTGATAATGATCGTGAAGGAGAAGCCATAGCATGGCATTTACGTAATGCTATCATGGCTAAAACCGCTAAAGTTCCGATCAAACGTATCTCGTTTAATGAAATTACACCACAGGCAATTAAAGATGCGGTAGATAATCCTTCCGTCATTGACGAAGCAAAGGTAAATGCCCAAAAAGCCAGAAGGGTGTTGGACAGGCTTGTCGGGTATAATCTTTCGCCCTTGCTCTGGAAAAAAGTTAAGAACGGACTTTCCGCCGGGCGGGTTCAATCGGTTGCATTGCGGCTTATATGTGAACGGGAAAAAGAAGTTGAATCCTTTATACCGGAAGAATACTGGACGGTAGATGCAGATTTTAAAACCGGAAAAAACGGAATATTTACTGCTCAGCTTGTGTCCTGGCAGGGAAAAAAACCGGAGTTAAAAAACGAAACTGATGTACGCAGCGTTATAGATGCGATTAAGGATTCATCTTATGACGTTTCCGAAATTAGGGAAACAGAAAAAACAGTTCGCCCAAGACCTCCTTTTACCACTTCTCAATTGCAGCAAATGTCTGCAAACAGGTTGGGCTTTACCAGTAAAAAAACCATGCAGATTGCCCAACAGTTGTACGAAGGAGTTAATATAGGATCAAGCCGTGTAGGGTTAATTACCTATATGCGTACCGACTCCGTACGAATTTCTGCTGTTGCCTTAAACGAAGTACGGGAGTGGATAGGCAAAAACCATGCTGATTGTCTTCCTCCGGAACCTGTTGAATACGAAGCAGGAAAAAAAGTTCAGGATGCACACGAAGCAATCAGGCCGACTTATATAAACTATACCCCTGATACAATTAAGGATTCTTTAACCCGTGATCAATTAAAGCTTTATATATTAATTTGGGAACGGTTTGTGGCCTGTCAGATGAAAAATGCCAAAACAAAAACAGTAAGTATCGATATTTCTGCGGCCATTGCGGAATCTGCCGGAGGGGGCGAAGCAATATTCCGTATTGCAGGTACAAAGATTCTGGAAAAAGGTTTTTATAAAGTTTTAAAGCTGCTTTCATCCAAAGAAGAAAAGGGGAGTTCCGTTCCGCCGCTTAAAAAGGGAGAAGTTCTGAAAGCGGATAAATTTAATTCCGAACAACACTTTACACAGGGGCCGCCGCGGTATACCGATGCTTCTATAGTAAAAATACTTGAAGAAAAAGGCATAGGACGGCCATCTACCTATGCTCCCATAATTTCGGTACTTTTGGATCGGTACTATGTAACACGGTCCAATAAACAGTTGGTTCCCACATTGCTGGGCCGAATGATCAGTGATATGCTCGGCGAATACTTTCCTAATGTGGTAGACGCTGCTTTTACCGCAACCATGGAATCCAAACTTGATGAAGTGGAGGAAAACAATATACGCTGGCCCGACATGATCAAGGAATTCTGGGATCCTTTTAAAGACAGAGTTGATGAAGTAGGGAAAACACTGGAATCCTACAAGGGAACTTTGGATGAAATAACCGAATATAAATGCGAAAAATGCGGTAAATTTCTGGTAAAAAAACTCGGACGTTTTGGATTTTTCCTGGCATGTTCAGGTTTTCCGGAGTGCAAAAATACACGTTCGATTCCCCTTGCAAAGTGTCCTAAATGCGACGGTGATGTCGTTGCCCGAAAAACAAAGGGAAGGGGAAAAGAATTCTACGGTTGTACGAATTTTCCCGAATGTGATTTTATTTCTCACTTTAAACCGCTTTCCCAGGATTGTCCCAACTGCGGACAGTTTCTTGTGGAAAAATATGATAAACGAAAAGGCAGTCATAAAGCCTGTATTAACCCATCGTGCGATTATCTCCACAGTATTGAAGAGGAGGAGAAGTGATAGAACAGTACCTCCTCTACCTTAAGGCAGTGCGAAACATGTCTGAACGAACATTGGCGGCCTACGGAAATGATCTTTCCCGTTATGCTGTATACTGCAGCAACATGGATCTGATTCCGGAGACGGCCGACAGCCGCGGTGTCCGGCATTTTATCGCAGATCTTTCTGCAGAAGGAATTTCTTCGGCAAGCGTAAACCGTGCTCTTTCTTCGATTCGCGGATTTTACCGCTGGCTTATTAGAACAGGGAAACGTAAGGATGATCCTTCAGCTGCCATGAGAAATCTTAAAACGGCAAAAACTTTGCCGGAATTTCTTTGGGAAGGGGAAATGGCTTCTTTTGCCAAGCTTCCTGAAAAAGAAGGGATACTATGGCCATTGCGGGACAAAGCGCTGATTCTTGCCATGTATTCGGCAGGATTGCGGATAGCGGAACTTTCTTCTCTTTCAATGAATTGCCTGGATGATAATTTTCAATCAGCCCGTGTTACCGGAAAGGGAAACAAAGAACGCTATGTATTTTTTTCTGAAGAAACAACGCAGGCCATGAAGGAATATTTTCCTGTGCGTTCCGATAAAATAAAGCCGGAAAAACCGACAGACCGGATATTTATTAATCGCCGCGGAGGACCGCTTTCTGTTCCGGGGATACGGTGGATTATAAGTCAATACGGAGACAGGTCGGGTTTAGGAAAACATATTCACCCGCATGCCCTGCGGCATAGTTTTGCAACGCATTTGTTAAATTCAGGCTGTGATGTTCGTCTGGTGCAGGAAATGCTGGGACATGCAAGTATTTCGACTACCCAGCGGTATACCCATGTAGACATGGAACGGTTACGACAAGCGTATATGAAAGCACACCCACATGCACACGCCTTTACACATAAAATGGAGAACGTACAATGAGTGAAGTAATAATACGATCCACTACCGTTCTTGCGGTAAGGCGAAACGGAGAAGTTGCCATGGCCGGAGACGGACAAGTAACATTAGGTCAAACAGTAGTCAAAAATAATGCCCGTAAAGTACGCAGGCTTTGGGACGGTAAAGTACTTTGCGGGTTTGCAGGCGCCACTGCCGATGCATTTACGCTTTTTGATCGTTTTGAAGAAAAACTCAAAGAATATTCCGGAGACCTCGCCAGATCGGCAGTTGAATTGGCAAAAGACTGGCGTATGGACAGGGCTTTACGCAGACTGGAAGCGATGCTATTAACGGCAGATTTATGCAAAACCCTCCTTATTTCGGGAACAGGGGACGTAATAGAACCGGCAGAAGATGTACTGGCCATAGGGTCAGGCGGCAACTATGCTCTTTCGGCAGCTCTGGCTTTTCTTGATGGGAGTACACTCTCTGCTTCGGAAATCGCAAAAAGGAGTCTTGAAATTGCAGGGAATATTTGCATTTATACCAATAGAGATATAACGGTGGAGGAATTGAAGCCATAATGAAAAAAAAACTTGTACATTCAACCGGGCCGGCAGGCGAAGGTTCATTTCTTGATCGTCTGACACCCCGGGAAATCGTTGCGGAATTGGATAAATATATAATTGGTCAGAAAAAAGCAAAAAGGTCGGTTGCTGTCGCTCTGCGTAACCGCATTCGGCGCATTAAACTCGATCCGGAATTACGGGAAGACATTACGCCCAAAAACATCCTTATGATTGGTCCTACAGGAGTGGGTAAGACCGAAATTGCGCGCAGGCTCGCAAAACTTGCCAATTCGCCGTTTGTCAAAGTAGAAGCTACCAAGTATACCGAAGTAGGCTATGTCGGCAGGGATGTAGAGTCGATGATACGCGACCTAATGGCTGCGGGCGTTCAAATGGTAAAACAGGAGATGCAGCAGTCGGTAAATGCCGAAGCAGAAAAACTTGCCGAAGAAGCTTTGCTGGATCTGCTTGTTCCCCGGCCAAAGAAAAAGAACAAAGAGCAGATACAGCAGGCTTCCGGTCCGGTATTCCGCCCCATGGGTTCTTTTTCCTTTAATAACGATAATGGTCCCGGGATCATGGGGACTGCCATTCAGGTAGGTATACCTGTTATGAACCAGCAGTTTTCTTCTGATGAACAGAACCTTATTGAACAGTCCGGTAAAACCAGTGAAGAACAACCTGTCGAAGAAAAGATAGGTGAACAGGCCGGTGATCCGGAAAATCACGATGAGGCAGAAAACGAAAAGAAAACCGATCATACCCGGGAAAAATTCCGTAAATGGCTCCGGGAAGGAAAACTGGAAGACGGTACTGTGGAAATTACGGTAAATCAAAGTCCGCAGCTTCCTTCATTTGAAATGATGGGCGGCAGTATGGAAGACCTGGAATCCAGCCTTTCAGGAATAGCAGGTTTCTTTGGCGGGAACAAGAAGAAAAAGCTTGTTTCTGTCAAACGTGCCAGAGAAATCCTTATTGCCGAAGAAGCGGAAAAGCTTATAGACCGTGAAAAAGTCAGCGAAGAAGCCAGAAAACGTGTAGAAGAAACAGGAATAGTCTTTATCGACGAAATTGACAAGATTGCCGTAAGAGGGGAACGAAGCGGCGGTCCTGATGTCTCCCGAGAAGGGGTACAGCGTGATATATTACCTATTGTGGAAGGGGCCACGGTAAATACCAAATGGGGGCCGGTGAACACAAGCCATATACTCTTTGTTGCAGCCGGTGCTTTTAATATAAGCAAACCTTCAGATCTGATTCCCGAACTCCAGGGCCGCTTTCCCCTGCGTGTTGAACTGGATTCCCTGGGTAAGGAAGAATTTCTGCGGATTCTTACAGAGCCAAAAAATGCCCTGACCCGGCAGTATAAGGATATTCTTTCCACGGAAAATGTCGAAATCGACTTTACCGTTGAAGCTATTGATCGCCTGGCCGCTCTGGCAGCTGAAGTTAATAAAAGACTGGAAAACATAGGAGCCCGCCGGCTCCATACAATTATGGAAACTCTGTTGGAGGAGCTTTCATTTGAAGCTCCTGACATAGCTCCTGCTAAGGTAACCATAACCGAGGACTATGTGAACGAAAAGCTCAATAACCTGGCAATGGATCAGGATTTGGGGCGCTACATACTGTAAAGGGAGATTTAAAATAAGCCGATGCTCAAAAGAGAGGTATATTGATGAATAGTTTTTCCAGAACTGTAGATGTACTCCACCGTGCAATGAACGTGGGGAACCTCCGTAATTCAGTTTATGCAGACAACCTTGCCAATAAGGACGTTCCCAACTTTAAACGGACTGAGGTAAATTTTGAAGCATCGCTTAAAAAAGCAATTCTTTCCCAAAGTTATAAGCCGGAATTTATAATGGCTCGCAGCGATCCCCGTCATGTAAGCAATTGGAAGCAAATTGATTACCGGGATGTGCACCCCCGGCGTGTGCTTGATTTTACCAGTACCTACAACAATGACGGCAATAATGTCGATCCGGATGCGGAATTTAACAAGATTCTGGAAAACCAGATGCGTTATACCTTATTCGCCCATGCAGCGGCGTTTGAATACAGCCAGGTAGCTCTGGTATTAAGGACATAGTATGGGGCTTTTTACTTCGATTAACATTGCATCCAGCGGCATGGGCGCCCAGCGTCTGCGTGCCGACGTTATTGCAGACAACATGGCCAATGCGACCACTGCCCGAACCAATGAAGGGGGTGTTTTTCAAAGATCCCGTGTTGTCATGAGACCGCGGGTTCAGCAGCCTTATTGGCGTTCGCCTTTTCTGCCAAAAATGCTTGATAACGGGCCCGGAAACGGTGTAAGGGTAACGGGAATAAAAAAAGATAATTCCCCGCCCCGCCTGGTCTGGGATCCTACACATCCGGACGCAATTCTGGAAGGGGAAAAAGCCGGTTATGTGGAAATGCCGAATGTTGAAATAGTCAGAGAAATGGTTGATTTGATGGAAGCCAACCGTATGTATGAAGCCAATGCCCAGGTGGTGGAAGGCTATAAATCGATGTTTCAGAGAGCCCTGGAAATAGGAGGAAAATAATAAATGACCTTAACACCGCAATACTATAGTCCTGTTCCAATGCCGCCTGTACCATCCTCTTTGCCGGATCTGCGGCCCAAAGTATTAAACGAAGAGTTTTACAATGCTACCGGTTCAGGAATTGCGTCGATGGGCAAAACCATCGGCGCCGACGGAGTTATTAAGGACGGTCTTTTTAGTGAGACTATGCTAAAAGCCCTGGACAAAGTAAGCAGTTACCAGAAGTACAGCGACAATTTATATGAACAGGCAATACTTGCGCCTGATTCGGTAAATATAGAAGACATCACCATGGCAGAAGCGCGGGCTAATATGTCATTGAATATAGCCAGAACAATCCTGAACCGTGTTGTTCAGGCATGGAAGGATGTAATTAACACACGATAATTAGTGATAGTGGGGGGGGAAATGGATTTTTTGCGAAGATTACTCGAACAGGTTAAGAATCTCTGGGGGAAGTGGACTATGGTCCAACGCCTGATTCTTGCCGGAATTGTTGTTGTTGTACTGGCGGGGGTTTTTGCCCTTATATCGGTATCGTCGTCGCCAAGTACAGTTGCGTTATTTGACAGAGCCATTACCGACGAAGATATGCGGGACAGAATCATCACTCGGATCAACGAAGAGGGGTACAGCGCCCAGGTTAATGCCAGCGGGATCATTATGGTTTCCGATGCCGCTACAGCCCGGAAGATACGCGGCATCCTGATTCGGGAAGATTTAGTACCCAGGGGGATTAATCCCTGGGAAATTTTCGACCGGGAACGCTGGACCATTACCGATTTTGAGCGGAATGTAAATCTTCAGCGTGCCATCAGGCAAATGGTAACTGATCATATTAAAGCATTGGACGGAGTGGACGATGCCAAGGTAACTCTTGTTATTCCCAAGGATTCTTTGTTTCTGCAGGATCAGAATCCTGTTTCCGCCAGTGTAACCCTGGTTCCTACTCCCGGCAGCGATATCACAGAAAACCGGAGAAAAATTGAAGGTATTCAAAAGATTTTAAAGTATGCCGTAGAAGGCCTTAAGGACGAAAATATAGTCATTACCGATCAGTCGGGAGTCGTGTTGAATAATTTTTCCGACATGAAAGACTGGGACGAACAAAATCTGGTAGAACGTCAGCAAAAATACATACTCAGTCTTGAATCCAAGTACAAAGCCCTGGTACTCGCCAGTCTTCAAAATACTTTTACCATAGATCGGGTCCGCGATATCAATATTAAGTTTGATATGGACTGGTCCAGAAAATCGGTTAGTACCACAAAGTACCTTCCGTTTGTATTAAAACCCAGAACACCGGGGCTCGCTTATGACGATTCGGATATAAAAGATTCCGTTACCCTTTCCCAGGAAACCTATGATACCACTTATGAAGGCACCGGTTTTAACCCTGAAGGTCCTCCGGGCGTGGACCCCAATGTAATGCCCAACTACGGCGATGTCGCCAACATGCACGGCAGGGTTACTCAGCATGTGGTTAAAACCAATGAAAATGTCGGAAGTGAAGTAACCGAAGAGGAACGCAAACCCAGCATAGACAGAGTTACCGTATCGGTAAACATTGACGGAACATGGAACATAAAGTACGATGAAAAAGGAAGGCCGGTAATCCTGTCAAACAATTCCATTGAACGGGAATATACCCCTATTGATCCGACAGATGTTAAAAATACCCAGCTTTTGGTGCAGGACGCCATCGGGTACGATGCAGCACGGGGGGATTCTGTTACGGTTCAGAATATACGTTTTGACCGAACCAAACAATTTGCCGACGAGGATGCCGCCTATTTCAGGCAGCAGAACATACAGAGAACAATTATTTTCTTTCTGATTGGACTTGCTGTTCTTCTTGTTGCCTTTGTAATTTTCCGTCTGGTGTCCAAAGCCATTGAACGACAGCGGCTTCTTGCAGAAGAAGCTCTGGCCAGGGAACGGCAGGCTGCACGTGAAAGAGCCCTTTTGGAAGCGGAGCAGGAAGGTGTGGAAGTGTCCATGTCCGTTGAAGAACGGAAACGCATGGAACTGCAGGAAAATGTGATTAGTATGGCCAAAGATCATCCTGAGGATGCGGCACAGCTGATCAGAACCTGGCTTTTGGAGGATTAAACCATGGCACAAGCAACAGTTGGCGGCGCTTCAACCACTTCCAAAAAGAAGGGAAACAAGGATTTTACTGGCCGCCAGAAAGCAGCGATATTCCTTGTCAGTATTGGATCAGAAATTTCTGCGGAAATTTTTAAGTATCTGCGGGAAGATGAAATAGAAACCCTTACCTTTGAAATAGCACGGCTTGAAACCATAGAGCCCGAGCAGAAAGACGCCATCCTTTTGGAGTTCCAGGAACTCATGATGGCCAACCAGTTTATTACCACCGGCGGTATTGACTATGCCCGGGAACTGCTGGAAAAATCCCTGGGAAGCCAGAAAGCCATCGACATTATCAACCGCCTTACTTCGAGTTTGCAGGTCAGGCCTTTTGACTTTATCCGCCGTACCGATCCGGCGCACCTGTTAAACTTTATTCAGCAGGAACACCCCCAAACCATAGCTTTGATCCTTGCGTATCTTGAACCGAACAAGGCTTCTATTATTCTGCAAAATCTTCCCCACGAAGTTCAGAGTGATGTTGCCCGGCGTATTGCAACCATGGACAGAACAAGTCCTGAAGTACTCCGCGAAGTGGAACGTGTTCTGGAAAAGAAACTTTCGACACTGTCCAGCGAAGACTATACGGCGGCAGGCGGTGTAGAAAGCATTGTAGAAATTCTTAACCTTGTTGACCGTTCTTCGGAAAAACAAATCATCGAAGCTTTGGAAGACGAAGATCCGGAATTGGCGGAAGAGATCAAGAAGAGGATGTTTGTATTCGAAGACATCGTTATGCTCGACGACCGCGCCATTCAGAAGGTTATGCGGGAAGTGGATTCCCAGGAATTGGCCAAGGCGCTCAAGAGTGTGGATACCGAAGTGCAGGATAAAATCTTCCGTAATATGTCCAAACGTGCTGCGGGGATGCTTAAGGAGGATATGGAATACATGGGACCGATACGGCTTAAGGACGTTGAAGAAGCCCAGCAGAAAATTGTTTCCATTATCCGCCACCTGGAAGACACCGGTGAAATCGTCGTTGCCCGCTCCGGCGAAGACGAGCTTGTTGTATGAGAAACATTATTAACCGCCGTTTGCAAAGCATTGCGGTTAAATAGACAGAGGTAGTTTATGGCAAAAGCAGTTTTCAGACCCGGGGAATTGACCGTGATGGAAAGCAAAGTGGTACTTGAGCCTCCCGGAGGTTTTTCCGGTGGCTTTGATGCTCATACTCTTGAAGAAGAACTGGAAGAGGTTGATGAAATAGGATCGGATGATGTTTATACCGGTCCAACCGCAGATGATCTCCGCCAGGAAGCGGAAGAATTCAGAATACAATGGGAGCATGAAAAAGAAACCCTGATCCGTTCTGCCAAAATGGAAGCGGATGGAATTATCAAGGATGCGGAAGCAGCTGCTTTTGCCGAGGTTAAGCGAAAAACAGGAGAAGCCCAGTCCATTAAGCGTCAGGCTGAAGATGATGCGGAGAAAATTGTTGAGGAAGCCAGGGAAAAAGCAAAGCAGATTGAAGTCGATGCAACGGCTGCTTTTGAAAACGAACGGAAAGAAGCGGAAGAGCGGGGCCGTATAGCGGGCCGGGAAGCGGGTTTTGCGGAAGGAAAGGATGAGGTTGCCCGCCTTGTTCAGAGGACTCAAACCGTTCTTGAGCGGGCCCAGGATAAACGGGCGGATATCCTTGCCGAAACGGAACAGCAAATAATTGATCTGGTACTTCTGATTTCACGGAAAGTTATAAAAATTATCTCCGAAAACCAGCGCAATGTTGTTATTTCCAATGTTGTTCAGGCATTGAGAAAAGTCAAGGGCCGCGGAAATATCCTGATAAAAGTCAATATGCTGGATATTAAACTTACCACAGAACATAAAAAAGAATTTATCGACGTAGTAGAAGGAGCCAAATCCATTCAAATTGTCGAGGATACTGCCGTGGATCCGGGCGGTTGTGTAATTGAAACCGATTTCGGAGAGATCGACGCCCGTATTTCCAGTCAGCTGGCAGAGCTGGAACAGAAAATTCTGGAGATAAGCCCCATCAAGAGCAAGGCCAAAACAGGTATGATAGAAGGGGTTTGAAGTGACCGGTCTTTCATCGATCATTGATAAATACATTGAAACTACACAGGAAGTTGATCCGATCAAATGTATTGGTCATGTAATAAAAGTTCAGGGCCTTTTAATCGAAAGCTCGGGCCCTCAGGCTGTTATTGGCGAACAGTGCCGCATAGAAGTTCCCAAGGGCCAGGGTATTATTCAGGCTGAAGTAGTGGGACTGCGCGGAGACATCGTTCAGCTGATGCCCTACGGTGAAACAGACGGTATCGAAACAGGCAGCCGGGTTATTGCTTCCGGAAAACGGCTGGAAATTCCCGTATCAAAAAAACTTCTCGGCCGGGTGCTGGACTGTACCGGCCATCCTCTGGATGATAAAGGCGAAGTTGCTTCACGTATACGTTATCCTGCAATGGCTGTTCCTCCGGATCCTCTTAAACGCCGCCGGGTAACACAGCGTATTATTACCGGGGTCAGGGCAATAGACGGCCTGCTTTCCGTTGGCCGGGGACAGCGGATGGGGATTTTTTCCGGTTCCGGCGTGGGAAAATCAACCTTGTTGGGAATGATTGCCAGAAACACCAACGCGGATATAAATGTAGTGGCCTTAATCGGAGAACGCGGCCGCGAGGTGAATGACTTTATTGCAAACGACCTTGGTCCGGAAGGAATGAAAAAAACAGTAATGGTTGTTTCTCCATCCAATTCGCCGCCTTTGGCCCGCTTGCGCGGGGCGTATACGGCAACCGCCATTGCAGAATACTTCCGTGATCAGGGACTGGATGTAATGCTCCTTTTCGACTCGGTAACCCGCTTTGCCAGGGCTTTGCGGGAAATAGGGCTGGCTGTAGGTGAACCTCCGGCAACACGCGGCTATACTCCCAGCGTCTTTGACTCCATGCCCAAACTGCTGGAACGCTGCGGTACTTCCGACAAAGGAACGATTACCGGTTTTTATTCCATACTTGTTGATGGCGATGATTTGGATGAGCCTGTTTCAGATACGGTCAGAGGAATACTCGACGGTCATATAGTGCTTTCGCGCCGTCTTGCGGAAACCAATCATTATCCGGCTATTGATGTTTTGGGAAGCATTTCGCGTCTTGCACCGGTTGTATCAGGGCCTGTTACGAAAAAAGCGGCAGGGTTAATCCGCCGCCATATTGCCGTTTACAATGAAAACGAAGACCTGATCAATGTTGGGGCTTATCATCAGGGAACCAATCCTGCCATCGACGAAGCAATTGTCAAAAAAGCAGCCATAGACAGTTTCCTTATCCAGGAAGTAGATGAACAATCTTCCATAGTTGAAACCTGCCAGGTAATGGGTGAAATTACCAATATGAAAATTCCGGCGGATGAAATGCAGTCGTATCAGAAAGGAAGAGGAGTGTTTATTCCCGATGATTCCTACGAAGATGCTGCGGACGAAACTGAAATTGATGAAATTAATGCGGATCAAACTGCAGTGCAGGACACAATGCAAAATACCGATCAGATTGAAGAAGCTGAAAATAATACAAATACAGCGACAGAAGGTTAAGTAAAAATTGTCCGATAATAAAAACAACGGTTTATATACTTGAAACGATTTAATTTTAAACTGGAAAAAATACTTAAACTCAGGGAAAACCGCGAACGGGAAACAGAAATTGAACTGGGTAAAGCAGTTGGAATTCTTGCTGCAATTGAAACACAAATTAAAAATGTTGCCCGGGAAAAAGTACTGGCTGTGCAGTACCGGTTTTCCGGAAACTTTAACCAAATGCGGAGTTATGAGTTTTATATTCAAAGACTCGATCAAACAAGAGACACGCTTTTGGAAAAAGCTGCTCTGGCAGAACTGGAAGTAGAAAGAACGAGGGCAATTTATCTGGAAGCTTCCAGAGACAGAAAAATATTTTCCAAACTTAAGGAACGGCAGGAGAGGGAATACCGCCGTAATGTAAGTCTGGAAGAAATAAAAATAATAGACGATCTTTCAGGCGGAAGAACTGCCAGAGAAGCTGTTGTCGGTGCATAACTCCTCGTTTTAAAAATGCCATAATATGCCATTGCATTATCCTTCCCTATGGCTTATACTTTTCTACGGAGGATAAAATGGCTTCATCAGCATTAAATTTATTGTCGGGTATCGCGGCTGCGGCTGCGGGTTTTCATGGAGAGAAAGTATCCAGTAATGGATCGATCCCCGGTCTGGATTTAGCGAAAATGCTTCCTGCCATGTTAGGCGATAAGGCGGGGGGAGCGGCCGGTATTTTAGGCTCTATTGCTTCTGTGGCATCAAAAACAGGACTGCTTGGCGATGTTGGTTCTAAGCTGGGAAATCTGGGAGACCTTGCCGGTTCTTTGCTTTCTATGGGCGGTGCAAGTGCAGGAGGAGCGGCAAGCAATGCCGCCGGAGGTATTGGAGGCCTGGCATCGGCGATTTTAGGCAATTCCGGTTCAGCATCCAGTCTGGGCTCCATTGCAAGTTTGGCAACCAAATTGGGAAAAACCTGTTCAAGTAAAAATGATCTTCTGGGTATGGCTACTGACCTGGGCAAAGCCCTGAGCAGCGGCGGCCTTGCATTAAAAGGCGGCGGAACGGCGATAAAAGCGCTGGATTCGCTTCTGGGGAACGAAGCCAAAGGTACGATTCTTAAATCGATCCTTAAAGGTCTTTCCTGATTTTTTATACTGATAAAGTGAAAAACTCAACCCAAATCTAAGGTAGCTGTTCCAAAAACTGAAGTTTTGGAACAGCCTCAGTTATGTGAAGTTTAATATTTAAACTCGCTGCCTCCGATAAACTCCCGTAAAATGCTTGTGCCGGGTACATATTGAGGAGGAATTGGCGCAAAGTCTTCCAGAAAAGAAAGGATTCTGCGTGCTTCTGCATATTCCCTCATGTTTGGCTTTACCGATCTAAGCAGCGGCTCGGCGTAAAATTTTAATACAGCTAATTCATAATCAAGCGCAGAGTTAAATGCAACATCTGCTCCGTCCTGGAAGGGGAAGATATGTTTTTGTTCGCCGGCCTGCACGCTTGGCCACATTTGGATTGTTTTTGCGGCTCCTGCTCCGCGGAATTGATTGTCCCGGACCATTCGGCGCAGAAGCCGGTTGTCGCTGGTTGGAATTCTGTTATGATCATCCAGATTAAGCTGAGTCAGGGCTGAAATATAGAATTTAAACTTTTTCTTCCGTTCTACCTGGGGTGTACATGCATCGTTTAATCCGTGTATCCCTTCCATAATCAGAATTGACCGATCATCCAGATGTATTGGATTGCCTCTGATTTTACGGCTCCCGCTTTTAAAATCAAAGATAGGTATATCAACTTCTTTTCCTTCAAGCAGTTCTACAAGCTGTTGATTAAGGTATGCAACATCAAGAGCTTCGAGGCATTCGAGATCAGGCTGCCCTTTTTCGTCCTTTGGAGCGAATTCCGGGCTGCGGTAGTAATCGTCCAGGCTGATCGCAATCGGCGACATCCCCATTACCTGTAGCTGGATGGAAAGTCTTTTTGCCGTTGTTGTTTTTCCGGAACTGGAAGGGCCGGCAATAAGGATTAATTTTACTTCATCACGGCGTTCATAAATACGGTCTGCAATTTCAGCGAGTTTTTTTGCCTGGAATGCTTCGGCAATACGGATATAGTCCTGAATTGTCCTGTTTGATACAAACCGGTTAAGCTGGCCTACCGCATGAACGCCGAGGATGTTTCCCCATTTTTTGTATTCTTTGTATACGGAGAAAAGACTTGGACTGTCTTCGAAAGGTTCAATGGTTTTCTTGCCGGTTGCGGGAAAATGGAGGAGGAGTCCGTCGCCGTATTCCATTAAATCAAAAACATCCAGTAATCCTGTACGGTTTACCAGCGGTTCAATATACAGATCCGCAAAGTCCCTGCATTGATTAACCCGAACCTTTGATTCGCTTCGTTGTTCAAAAAGTAAAAGTGTATCTTCCTGATGATTTTTTTCAAACAGTTCAAGCGCTTCTTCATAGGCCATATAGCCGCAGGAAATATGGAGGTTTTCCTTAACCAGGGCCTTCATTTCTTTTTCCAGTTCTTTTATTTCGTTCCCACCCGGTTTTTTACCGTCTGCAAAAGTATAGTAATAGGAATGACCAAGGGAATGTCCTATGGTAAGACGGCGGTTTGGAAAAAGATCACGGGCTGCTATGGCAAGGAGAAAAGCAAGGGAACGGCGGTAAATCGCAGAACCGTCACGGCTCGACAATACAACCGGTTCCAGGGTACAGTTTATTTCCAGTCTTGCTGCCAGAGGCAGGATTTCGTTATTTACCCGGACTGCCACAAGTTCGTCTTTGACATCTCCAAAACTTTCCAAAAACGATTCAACCGGTACGCCAAATGGACAAGTGGCAGTTTTTTTCTCTCCGTTATGAGCGCATATTGTTACTTCGATAGTATTAGTCATAATCGTCCCCTATAGTACTTTAAAATGTTGTTATATTTTATTCCTTCAGCTCTCCCAAATCGTATGGGGTTTCCTGATAGACAAAGTTAAGCCAGTTGGAAAAGAATAAATGAGCATGCGCCCGCCAGCGAACCAGCGGCGCTTTATCCGGGTCATCGCCGGGGTAATAATTCCTGGGTATTTCGATGGCTGAACCTCTTGACAGATCCCGGCGGTATTCCCTGTCCAGTGTTAATGGATCGTATTCCAAATGGCCTGTTACATAAATTTCCCGGCATTCCCGTGCAGAGCAGATAAAAAGTCCTGTTTCAGGTGTTTCTGATACGATACAAAGCGCTTTACAGTCATTCAGGGCTTGCCGGTCGCTTTCCGTATGGCGGGATTGGGGAGCAAGAAATTCATCGTCAAAGCCGCGGAAAAGGGGAGTATGCCGTTCGCCTTCTGACAGTCCGTGAGGAAAAACACCAAAAAGTTTTTTTGACAAAGGTGTTTTGCCGATTCCGTAGCGCCGGTATAACCCCGCCTGAGCCCCCCAGCAGATATGGAGGGTGGAAAATACATTGGTTGCAGAATAGTCAATAAGCTGCACCAGTTCATTCCAATAATCAACATCCTCAAAGTCCAGTGTTTCAACCGGAGCCCCGGTAATAATGAGCCCGTCGAAACGGCGGTGTAGGGCTTTGCCCGTGCTTATGTAGAATTTTTCCAGATGCCCCGGCGGGGCGTTCTTTGATTCGTGGGTTCCCATGTTAAGAAGGGTAATGTTTACCTGCAAAGGGGTATTCCCCAAAAGCCTGAGTAACTGAATCTCTGTATCTATCGTTGTGGGCATTAAATTGACAATTGCCAGTTCAAGCGGCCGTATGTCCTGATGGGCTGCCCGGTCTTCGGTCATTACAAAAACATTTTCTTTCCCCAAAGCATCATAGGCCGGGAGGGTTTTTGGTATTCGTATGGGCATTGTGCGTTTACCTTATTTTCAGAACCGAACTGTCGTAATCTTTTGGCGGAATAAAACCAAGAAGTTCAATACAGGTAGCGGCAATTGAACTAATGCCAAGGCCGTCCTTAAGGGCGCCTTCGTTGTTGCCGCCGGTTCCCCGTTCATATTCACCCTGATAAGCCGGATCGTAGATTATGCAGGGTACCGGGTTAAGGCTGTGGCTGGTTTTTGCTTTTGGGCTTCCGTCGGCTTTACATGAAACGGCACCGGACTTTTTGTCGTGTTCGTACATATCGTCTGAATTGCCGTGATCGGCGGTAATTATCATTACTGCTCCGGCTTCGTCGACAGCTTTACGAATTCTGCCCAATTGTATATCCATTCCTTCCATGGAACAAATAACAGCCTGATATATTCCGGTATGGCCTACCATATCGCCGTTGGGAAAGTTCAGCCTGATAAAGTCGTATTTTCCCGAACCAATGGCCTGGATAACCCTGTCGGCAATATCGGCGCATTTCATCCAGGGACGCTGTTCAAAG
>WRIB01000030.1 GCA_009782955.1 Treponema sp.
GGTTGTCACATCGTCCATGCTTATTTCCCGGCGAAAAATCCGCTCAAGTATATGTCCTGTCCAGCACACCGACTGCTCTTTGCACAGCAGAACGATCTCCTCAATGGTCATATACCAAGTATAACGGCAGACAAAATAAACAACAAGGGATGCATCGTTTGCAAGCAGACGTGAACAAAGAGAATGTTGTTACTAATTATCTCACACGGAGACACGGTGACACGGAGGAATACAGAGAATTGCGATTTACGCATACTCCTTTGCGATCTTTGCGTGAGGAATTATTGGAGTTACCAGATATGAGAGACAGGATATTTCGCAATGGCCATTTACATATAGTCCTTAAAGTCCTCAAGAGGTGCATCAAAGTCATCCGCCATTTTAAATTGCCCTTTGGCACAGCCGAACACTCGTTCTTTTTTTGGCTGCTCTTCTTTCGGTGTAAAGGTCAGAATAACCGGCCCCGCCGGTACTTCACGAGGCACGTCAATAGTCAGCCGGTGATTTTCGGGTATGTCTACGGTTTGTGTAACGCTCATGGAGCAACTATAGCATGAAAAAGAAAAATGGGCAACGAGATAATGTGGAGAGGAAGTATATGCGGCGTGACTGTGCGGTTATCAATTCAATATGCGGCATAACGGAGGGCTTGAAAAACGTCTTCGCGTTCAAGGTAGGGATACTCAGAGAGAAGTTCTTCGACGCTTACTCCAGCGCCAATCTGTCCAACGATCATGCCAACCGTTACCCTCATACCGCGAATACAGGGTTTACCTCCCATAACAGAAGGATTTTGGGTAATCCGTTCAAAATCAAGTTCCATGATAGGTTAAGTATAACGGCAGACAAAACAAACAACAAGGAGGCGGCGGTGTGAATAGAGAGAATGTCTTTTCTAATTATCTCACACGGAGACACGGTGGCACGGAGGGAAGAAGAAGTGAAATATTATTACAAACTCTGCGGCTTGGCGTCTTTGCGAGAAATCTTCCATTGCGCCGTTGTGCCTTTGCGAGAAATCTGGCGGTGATTTTATTTTTTCTGGTAACGCTTTCCCTGTCCGCACAGACAGCGGCGGAAATGGATGCGCTGCTGGAAACAAATGCGGTAAGCGCAGGAATGGCGGCGCGATTTGTGCTGGGTTCCTTGCAGTTGCTGCCGGAAGGATTTTCCGGAGAAGCTGCGGAACGGGCAGCTTACGACATGGCGCAGGCAAGGGGATGGGTTAAAGCTGCCGCCGGGGATTCCATCACCCTAAAAGAAACGGCCTTTCTGGTTATGAAAGCCTTTGAACTGCGGGGCGGCATTATGTATTCCATGGCCAAAAACCCCCGTTATGCGTACCGCGAATTGGTGTACCGGAAAATAATTCAGGGCAAGAGCGATCCGGCAATGAAGGTATCCGGCAGAAGGCTGCTGCACATTATCGACAGAGCGCATCTGTTTGCCAATGCCGGATTACAGGGGGAGGGCGTTTGAAAAAGTTTTTCTTGTTCGTAATGATCTGCGGTTCTGCGGCATTGGTTGCCGCCGTTGATTTTGGAGCGGCTCTGGGCGGTTCGGCAACCGCAGAAAACAACGAGGATGTCAGCATCAAAGCGACACTGGCGCCCTGGCTTTCCCTTCCAATGAACAATGCGGATTTCTTTGTGTCGCTCGGCGCAACCGCAAACTACAAAGAAGAGATTCAATACGTTCCCGAGCTTTTCCGGCTGGAGTTTGAATGGCGGCCTGCTGCTTCCTTTGCAGTACGTGCAGGACGCATCCCCTGGCTGGATACTACGCACTTTACCGCCAAAGGGAATTTTGACGGAGCAGACATCCTCTACGATTTTGGATCATGGCGGTTAGGAGCAGCGGCATTGTACACGGGCTTTTTATTCAAAGAAACGGCGGAAATAAACGCAAGTCCTACCGACCCGATTGATTACTATGTAAAATTGGATTATGCCGATTTTGCCGGCACGTACTTTGCGCCTCGCCGTGTTATAGCGGCTCTGTACGGGGAGTTCCCCAGCCTTGTCCTGGAACGGGGCGACCTCTATGCAGGCGTTCTTGCCCAGTTTGATCTTTCCGATGCAGAAGAAGCCTTTCATACCCAGTACCTTCTTTTACGCTATACCCATGTATACAAACGCTTCGATGTTACCGCCGCAGCCGCGCTGGAACTTGAAAACACCGAAGCAGGCGGATTCAAAGCCGGGTATGCATTTGCCCTGGAAGGCGGCTGGCATGCCCAGGTACCGTTCTTTATTAAAGACAGGCTTTCTTTGGGTGTCCGTTATGCTTCGGGCGAAGACCCTTCCACGGCGGCGTTTTATCCGGTTGTCAGGGAAGCCCAGGGGATTGCGTTAAAGCCGGTGTTCTCCGGGATTATGGTACTCCGGGCAAATTACGAAGCACGGATATTGCCCAGCTTGTCGGCAGAATTGGGAGTACGGTATTTTATACGAACCGATTCGATTTCATATATACCGGATGATATCACCGACGATTCCTACCTGATTGGAGCCGAAATTGACACGTCAATACTGTGGGTGCCTTTTTCGGATCTTTCGTTTTCCTTAAGCGGAGGAATCTTCCTTCCTCAAACCGGAGAAGCCTTTCGCAGCGGAGCGCCGGTTGTCTGGTCGCTTAGCATTGGTGCGATATTTTCTTTTTAGAAAAATAACATATAGGAGAAAAGAATGAAAAAAACTGGATGTACTATCTATGCAGTAATAATGATGTTGTTTGCAATTTCGGGGATCTTTGCACAACAGGCAACCATTCAGGACATTGCAGGAACGGTAGAGCTTAAACGGCCGGGTTCGTCCGGCTGGGAGGCTGCCGTTAAAGGCCAGGCTCTGACAGCCGACACCGCTGTTTCCACGGGCTTTGGAAGCACCGCCCTTATTCGGGCAGGAAGTACCGTTATCACTGTGCGGCCCCTGACCCGGCTTACCCTTTCGGAACTTATTGCCGCGGCAGGCACGGAGTCGGTAAATGTGAACCTTCAGGCAGGCAGGGTACGGGTGGATGTAAACCCTCCGGCAGGAACAAAAACCAACGCCTATGTCCGGGGACCTACGGCTGTAGCTTCGGTCCGCGGAACGGTTTTTGAGATTGACACGTATAACCTTACGGTAATCGAAGGGACGGTGGAATTTACCGGGTCATCCGGCCCCGGCGTTCTGATTGATGCAGGCAGAAGCAGTTTTGCCGACGAAATAACTGGCCGTGCTGCCGCTCCGGCAGAAACCGCCATTGCCGAACTCTGGCCGGAAGTTCCTATAGGCTCGGATCCGATTCGGCCCTCAGCCAGACCGGAAAGCGGCGGAGGCGTTGATCTGACTGTTACCATTAGCTTTTAGCACATTGGTTTATCAATGGTGCTTATGGTATCGTTATAGTAAATAATTAACCTGGAATCAACAAAGGAGTAAATCATGAAAAAGCTTATCAGCATGGCAATTATTTTATGTACCCTATTGGCGCTGCCGGTAAAAGCGGGATCGCAGGAAAACCCCGTTTCAGTAAGCAGGGCAGTCGAGTACTCTATCCGCGATTCGGTCGATAATGCCGGGAATCTGTACATCAGATATGACAGCCAGCTTCCTTCTGTTTTAACCTTTGTTAACAACGATGGTTCTGTAACAATTTGTTCTTCCGATGCAAAAGAGAAGATTACATACATTTATGAATTCAACGCCAATCTTGAAGAACAAAAAGTGTTAAGCTTTAAAAATGAACTTGATCAACTGGGTGCATTCACAAGGGACGATGAAGGAAACTACTACTTCTTTTTTGGTGCACGGACAACCAATCAAAATGCTGAAAATATGGCAATGGTAAAATACAGCCAAAACGGGGAAAAACTCAAAACATATAAGCTCAAGGCAAGAGCGCCAAACAGTTTTAGCGGAATAAGAGTCCCATTCGACGCGGGAACATGCAGACTGGAATTGTCAGGTTCACTTCTGGCCGTTTATTTTGCACGAGAGATGTTTGACGGACACCAGGCGTCGTATGGTTTTGTGCTGGACAAGGATACTTTTGAAAGAATTGACAGAGGGGCGGCAACCAGTGACAACAGGACAGGGGAGAATACACAAATGCCCTACGTCAGCCATTCTTTTAACCAGTTTATTCTTCCTGTTGAAAACGGCTTTGTCTTTTCGGATCACGGGGACGCATACCCAAGAGCGTTTACCTTTGCCAAGTTTCAGAAGGGAAGCAATACCAGGCGCATCCATGCATTCAGCTTTTCTGGATCAACCGGACAAAACGCCACCTTTGCCGAACTGGGTGGTTTGGCAAAAACCACAACGGGTTATATCTTTGCCGGCACGTATGGAAAAGACAGAAACAATGCCCGGAATATGCTTGTACTTACCGTTGACGAAGACATGAGTAAATGTTCTGCACCAATCTACTTGACAAAATACACAATAAACGACGGCCATGCAGGGCATCCAAAAATCGTTGCGCTGGACACCGGACATTATCTTTTATTATGGGAATTGTTTAAATTTTCCACCCAGTCTGCAAACAGCATAACATACGGCCGAACAGAATACCTTTCTACCTGGATGATGATAATAGATGAAAATGGTAAAGCCGTTTCGCAAGCTCAGGAACTTAAAGGAGTCCGCCTGAATATGAACGATACCTTACGGTACAACCGGCACAATGGAAAGGTATACTGGGCGATTAATAACACCGGTACATTAATTACCGTTTATGCTTTGGATACCGGGAAATAATAACAGGGGTATCCTCAAAACAGGCTTAAATCACAAGCCGGTAATGCCGATAATCTGCATATACTCTTTTTTTTGAAGAAACCAGGCTTTTGGAGGGGAGTTTTGTCTGATAAATCGGTATCTATTCAAGAAAACAACAAATTAATGGTGCATCTGGCATCTATATTGGGAGCCATTACCTGTATTTTGGCCGGCATACTGCTTGCCCTGTCCATAGGAGCTTCCCTTTTTGGTTGGACTTTTATTAATAGCGGTCCTGGAAACCTCTTAACAGGCGCTTACGGATTGCTTGCCTTTATTATACCGCTATACCTTTTTTGCGCGGCCGCTCTTCTTTTTGATCCGGTCTGGAGACCAGGCGGAATTTTCCTGTTTTCTGCAACAATTGTTCCTTTTCTTACCCTGGCATTGGGTTTTTTTCTGATACGGAATTTCGAGACCAACAGGCTGGAAATGCCTCTATTGGACAGTATTGGCCAAAACGGACTCAGCCTGGCAGTAATTACCGCAACCATTCTGGAATGTGCAGGTATACTTGTTCTTAATCAAATCCTGTTTAAGAATAATAAAAAAGAAACCCCTGCAGCTTTCCCCGGAACGGCAAAACCCGTGTCTTCCGCTGTTTCAAATAAAAACACAGCAGTTAATACGGTTACCAATACGACGGTAAGTACGATAAACAATACGATTGTAAATACGGTTGATAAAGCGGCAACTGGTACAGCAGCTGTATCAGCTACTCCTGCTTCCGCAGCAATATTGAGGAAAACAGAAGAGCCGTTAAAGTTTTCCGGCAAAGAAGCAAAACATCCTGACAGGGATGTTAAACATTCCAACATAGAAGTTAAATCTTCCGACAGAGAAGTCAAACCTTCCGGAGAAGTTAAGCTTCCTGACTGGGGACCACTTAAAAGTCCCGCCGCATTCAGGGAATTAAACGAAGAATGCCCCAAAAAAGAAGACATTAATACAGAAATCAAGGAAGACGAAAAAAACGTCACCTTTTCTGAAATTGCCGAAGAAGACGAAATCCTTGTTCTGGACGATTCTGTTTTTTCTCCGTATTCACAACTAAGTAACGAAAACATCAATGAAGATGACCTGGTTTTGGAACCTGCTTTTGAAGATGAAATGAACTGGGAAACTGAAACAGAAAACTTGCCGGAATATTCCGCCGGGGAAACAGATGATTCTGTTGAAGAAAACGATTTTCATGAACTGGAACAGGTTCAATTTATTCAGTTTGAAGATAATGCAGAGGCAGCCGAAGTATACTCCGCCGAGTCCGGTCAGTTGGAGTGGCCCGATGAAGATTCCACTTCGGACGAAAATTGGTTTGAAGTAGATCCTTTTCTGGAAGAAGCCGAATCGCTTGTTGCCGGTGCAGAACAGGAACAGGACAGTATTCCCCAACCAGTAAAAAAAAAACTAAGTAAACACAAGGGATCGTATTCTGTACCGGTAGACGACATACTCAAGGAATACCCCGACGGCCAGTACTGGATTGTAGACGAAGAATCACATAAAGCAGGGCAGGTGCTTCAGGAAACACTCAGTGAATTCGGTATTCAGGCGGAAATAACGGGGATCAGAAAAGGCCCTGTAATTACCATGTTTGAAATACTTCCGGCACCCGGTGTAAAGCTGTCCAAAATTGTTAACCTTCAGGACAATATTGCTCTGCGTCTTGCCGCTTCCAGCGTTCGCATTGTTGCGCCCATACCGGGCAAGCATGCTGTAGGTATAGAAGTTCCAAACAAAAAACGGAACATTGTTTCGTTCAGGGAAATAATCGAAGGGGAACTTTCCAACAAAAAAGAAAAAACCAAAGACGAGATTCCCGTAGTTTTGGGAAAAGGCATAACCGGAGATGCCGTTACGGTAGATCTTTGCCAAATGCCCCATATACTTATTGCCGGCGCCACCGGATCGGGAAAATCGGTCTGCGTTAATTCCATGATCCTTTCGATCCTCTATCAGCTTTCTCCTGCGGAGTGCCGTCTTATTTTAATTGATCCCAAAATCGTAGAACTGAAATTGTACAACGATATTCCGCACCTTTTAACGCCGGTAATTACCGAACCAAAGCGGGCATTTCAGGCATTGCAGTACTGTATTTTTGAAATGGAACGCCGTTATGCCTGTCTAGATTCCATGGGTGTCCGGGACATAAAGAGTTACAATAAACGCATTAAGGAACGAAAAATCGCCGCAGAACATATGCCCTATTTTGTGGTAATTATTGATGAGTTTGCAGACCTTATGGCAACAACCGGCAAAGAACTTGAGTCCACCGTAGCCCGGCTTGCCGCCATGAGCCGTGCGGTGGGAATTCATCTTGTTCTGGCAACTCAGCGGCCGTCTATCGACGTTATCACCGGCCTTATCAAGGCAAACATACCCAGCCGCATTGCGTTTATGGTAGCCAGCAAAATGGACAGCCGCATTATTATTGATATGGTCGGTGCAGAAAAACTTCTGGGCAAGGGCGATATGCTCTATGCCGGAGCAATGGATCCGTTCCCCATTCGTATGCAGGGCGCATTTATTTCCGAAGAGGAAGTGGAGAATGTGGTTGACTATGTAAAAACGCTTGGCGAGCCGGAATATATTGATGATGAAATATTCTTTGACGAAGAAGAAGGGGAAACAGGAACATCATTTACAGACGGCGACGATCCTCTTTACGATAAAGCTTTGGAAGTGGTAAAAACCCAGGGCAAAGCCAGCGCCAGTTTTATCCAACGCCGTCTTAAAATCGGCTATAACCGCGCCGCCCGGCTTGTGGAAGAAATGGAACAACGCGGTATTGTCGGCCCTGCCCAGGGATCCCGTCCGCGGGAATTGTTACGGGCTGTTTAAATAAACCGCTTTTTTAATGTGTATACAGGATAGGTAAAATGGCTTCAGCAAAGAATATTAACATCCTGCCGGAAAGTCCAGTCTATGTGGGAGACAGAACCGCATTGGCAATGGATTTATCCATTGTTTCCTATAATATTGATTCGGCGCAGATGAATCATTTGTCGAATGTTAATGAAGTATTACAGTATCAAGATTATTCAAAAATTACATGGATTAATGTTAGCGGGCTAAAGGATATTGATTCAATTAAATATTTAGGAGCTTTGTATGATATTCATCCATTAAGCATAGAAGATATTCTTAATACCGAACAGCAGCCCAAGGTAGAAACATTTGCGGATTATAAATTTTTATCACTTAAAACCATACAGCGGGAAAAGAATTTCGATCATAATCAGAACAGAAAAAAGAATGCAGACAGGTTTTTTAAAAGAAGCAAAGAACAGGCTTATGCAATAAATGAATTTATTATTGATCAGGTTAGTATGGTTATTATGGAAAATGTTCTTCTGACTTTCCAGGAAATACCCGGCGATTCATTTGACAGGGTAAGAAAAAGAATACTGGAAGGAGCGGGGGAAATCCGCAAGATGGGAACGGAATATCTGGCCTATGCAATTATTGACGCTGCTGTAGACGAATACTTTCTTTCATTGAACCATTTGGAAGAAGATATTGAAGACTACGAGAACCGCGCAACGAAAACAAATGACAATAATTTTATTGAGGAACTGCAAGATACGAAAAAATACCTGCAGTACATAAAACGTGCTATATCACCGTTAAAATATAATTTGCTGGTAATTACACGTCATGACGACATTTTTCACAACAATGAATTAAAGCCGTTTTTACAGGACTTAAATGAAAATTTAAACAATGCAATAGTAACGGTAGAACATTATCGTGAATGGCTTTCAAACATTATGGATGTAAATTTATCTGTTTTGTCGCATCAGATGAACAAGGTAATGAAGGTATTGGCAATTATATCAACCATATTTATTCCATTAACATTTATTGCAGGGGTATATGGTATGAATTTTGAGTTTATGCCCGAATTAACATATACATTGGCTTATCCGATTGTACTGGGTATTATGGGATTTATTGCGTTTACCATGATCGTTGTCTTTAAAGTTCACCGTTGGTTCTAAGGAGCAGTTATGTGTGATACGTTTAGTTTGCCGTTTGGTTATAATGAAGATAATGTTACCTATTTTGCAAAAAACAGCGATCGCAGTCCCAATGAACCGCATGTGGTTATTCATGTGCCGCGTAAAAATCACCCGCAGGGTTCAACTGTTTCCTGCACCTACATAACCATACCGCAGGCGGAAAATACCCATGAAGCAATACTGCTTAAGCCGTCGTGGATGTGGGGAGCGGAGATGGGTGTTAACGATGCCCAGGTGGCAATCGGCAATGAGGCGGTGTTTACCAGGACAAAGCGGGGCGGGCCTGCACTTACCGGTATGGACCTGCTGCGCCTGGCGCTTGAACGGGCCGACACCGCACAGGCTGCCGTCGAAACGATGATAACGCTGCTGGAAACTCACGGTCAGGGCGGTAATTGCGGGTTTGATCATCCCTTTTTCTACGACAACTCTTTTATGGTTGCTGATCCAAAAGAAGTGTACATTATGGAAACTTCCGGTAAAAACTATGCCGTTGTCCGCGCTCAGGGCCAATGCGCAATTTCCAACCGCCTAACAATAACCACGGAACATCAGCACCGGTCGGGCATAGAAGAGCGAGCTGATTTTTCCAAACGCTATACCGAACCGGTTTATTCATTCTTTTCCGCCGCCCGGGAACGCCGGCAGCAGGTAATGGATAGGCTGTCTCCGTCTTTGAAAACCGCCGATTTGTTCGGCATTCTTCGCAGCCACGAACAAAATGTAAACGGGCGGGAATTCACCAGGGGCAGCGTAAAAAGCGTTTGTATGCATGGAGGCGGACTTATCGGCGATCATACGACAGGGAGCCTTGTTGCCGTACTCAGACAGAATAAGCCGCCAACATTGTGGTGTACCGGCGCTTCTACTCCGTGTATTTCTGCCTTTAAGCCGGTGTTTTTTGGCTCCGACGCTCCCCCGGTGTTTACGTCTCCTGAACAAAGCAAGGATTACTGGCTGCAACGGGAGCGGCTGAACAGGGCAGCAATTGCCGGTTTTGTTAATCCTGCCGTCTTACGGGAACGGATTAAAACACTGGAAGCGAATTGGCTGATACGGGAACAAACGATTATGAATGATGATGTTCCCAATGCAAACGGTATGCAAACGCTGTCCCGTGAAGCAAGTACGCAGGAACAGGCTCTTGTCGATAAGTTTTCTGCTCCCAACTGGAACAACCTTACGGGCCGGGGATCGTATGGAAAATACTGGCGAAAGAAAAATGCGGTGTTAGGCTAATTTTTCCTGCCTTACCCTTTTCCGGTAAACAGGGTATACTGCCAATAGCTGCTTGTGTAAGCCGTAAAAAATTTGACATAAGGAGAAAACCCATGCAGAACTTAAAAAGGCGGTTTTCAGTAGCCCTCTGTAAAAAATACTTTATACTTCCCCTTATTGCTTTGCTTTCTCTGTTATTTGTTGCACAGCACAGCATCCCTGGTGAAAGCAGCAGTAGTTCCAGCCCTACCGTTTACGTTGTGGGCGGCCATAGCGACGGTGTTATGAATCATATCTATAAAGCCTGCTATTGGAAAGACGGCGTACTAACAACTCTCTCTTCCGAGCGATCTATTGCTTCGGGCATAACCGTGGTAAACGGGTCGGTCTACATTGCGGGCACTAATTATGGTAAAGCCTGCTATTGGAAAGACGGAGTATTAATACCCCTTTCATCCAATGGATACATGTCCGCGGCCACTGACATGACCATAGTAAATGGAACAGTATACGTTGCGGGTTATTATGAAGAAAGAAATATTGAAAAAGCCTGTTATTGGAAAGACGGAGAACAAACAACGCTTTCCTCCGGTCAATCCGTTGCTTTCGCAATAACTGTAGCAAACGGTATAGTTTACGTTGCGGGTGCAATTGGCGGAGATAAGGACAATATTGTTGGGAGTGCCTGCTATTGGAAAGACGGCGTATTAACACGCCTTACCTCCAATGCTCAAAATATACCAGGGCCGGCCACCGATATAACCGTAGTAAACGGTGCGCTATACGTAACGGGTCATTTTGCCCAAGCCTGCTATTTCAAAGATGGCAAACTAATATCTCTCTCTTCCGATTTTAGCGATGGGACTACTGGCATAACCGTAGTAAACGGTACAGTCTACGTAGCAGGTGTTTATAGCGGCGGTGCACCTGGCAATAAAGCCTGTTATTGGAAAGACGGCGTACAAACAACCTTCTCTCTTGGTTCTTCTGCCAGTACTTCAGGTATAGACGTAGCAAACGGATCGGTCTATGTTGCGGGCCATTATTACGGCCGTATCTATAAAGCCTGCTATTGGAAAGACGAGATACCAACAGACCTTCCTGTCCCGCCCATGTCTTATTCTATTACCAGAGCCATAGCCGTGGTTCAATAGGAACGCGTGAGATTCTTCTTGGCGATCTCCGCGCCTCTGCGAGAAAAAATTTAAAGTGGTGTCGTAAGCAGTACGCTAAGAACACCCCGTTGTTGTGCCGCATGTGTCGCATTTCATACAGGTACCGCTCCGTATCAGCGTAAGCGAACCGCAGCTTGGGCAGGGATCGCCCTCGTAGCCTTTAATCCGTGCGATACGCCGGGCTTCTTCATGTTTGGAAAGATTTTCTTTGGAAGGCAAGGGATCTTTGGTTTCATGTTTAGCTGTGTCTTTTTTTGATTCGCTCTTTTTTTCCGACGTATCTTTTTTTTCCGCTTTGCCTGCTTTTCCATCCGGTTTTTCGCTTGATCTATCGATTGACTTGTCTTGGGTTGCCGTGGCAAGAAGATCTTCCTGCTTTACCTGGCCCAGATCAGTACGCTTAAGATAACTAATTGCCAAATCCCGGAAGATATAGTCGATAACGCTGGTGGACATCTTGATATAGTCGTGGCCCTGAACCATGCCATTGGGCTCGAAGCGGCTGAAAGTAAAGGCATCCACATATTCTTCCAGCGGCACGCCGTACTGGAGGCCCAAAGAAACAGCAATGGCAAAACTGTTCAGGAGGCTTCGGAACGCGGCGCCTTCCTTGTGCATGTCCAGAAAAATTTCGCCAAGTTTGCCGTTGTCGTATTCGCCGGTACGGATAAAAATCGAATGGCCGCTGATTTTTGCCTTTTGAGTATATCCGGAACGGCGGTTGGGCAGGGGCTGCCGCTTTCCCCGCACTTCGGCGGCACGCTGCGTGTCCATACGGCCGGAGCGCTGAGGGGCATCAAGGTCTTTCTGTAGGGCGAGTATCGTGTCCGCCAGAGGATCGGCGCCGGGAGCAAAGGCCGACAATGGCTGGGAAAGTTTTGAGCCGTCGCGGTATAAAGCAACCGCTTTAAGTCCGCTCTTCCAGGCCAGCATGTATGCGCCTTTTACATCCTCGTAACCGGCGGCATTGGGCATGTTTATCGTCTTGCTGATTGCCCCGGTAATAAAAGGCTGCACTGCCGCCATCATACCTACATGAGCCTGCCATGCAATGGAACGGCTGCCGTATTTGCCCGACGGAGTGGCAGTATCGAAAACGGGAAGGTCTTTTTCCTTTAGTCCCGGCGATCCTTCAAGTCCCATTGAGCCGCATACATAAAGTTCCGCTTCGGCAATTTCTTCACCACTGTATCCGATATGTTTCAGCAGTGAGAAACCGGGAAGGCTCCAGGTTGATTCAGGAACGGAAAGATGCTTTTCTACAAATTCCTTTCCCAGTATCCAGGGATTAAAAACGCTTTCCAGAGTAATTGCATTCGCCGCCGCTGTTTCCGCCGCAGCAAGCGCTTCGCGGGTAAAGCCTTTTGCCGAAAGTGAATCGTGATTAAGGTGCGGCGCCCCCTTAAATGATTTATGCCCGGTAGCATACGCGATGATCGCTTCGATTTCGGCTTTCTTGTATCCAAGCACTTCCAATGCAGGAGGCGCCGATTGATTGATGATCTTAAAGTAACCGCCGCCGGCAAGTTTTTTAAATTTTACCAGGGCAAAGTCAGGTTCTACTCCGGTGGTATCGCAGTCCATTAAGAGGCCAATAGTTCCCGTTGGTGCAATGGCGCTAACCTGTGCATTGCGGAAGCCGTTGGTCTCTCCGAACTCCAGCGCCCGGTCCCATGCCTGCCGCGCCGCCATTAACAATACCGCCGGACAATGTTCCGGGACGATGCCCCGGGGCATTGTGTTCAGCAGCTCGTATTCTTCCGCAGCCGCATTGTACACCGCCCTGCGATGATTGCGAATTACCCGGAGCATCGCTTCGCGATTTTCTTCGTAACGAACAAATGCTCCCAGTTCTTCGGCCATACGAGCAGACTGGGCATACGCCTCGCCGGTTAGTATTGCAGAAAGGGAAGCAGCAACAGAGCGTCCTTCGTCTGAATCGTAGGGAAGCCCCATCACCATTAGTAAGCTGCCAAGGTTGGCAAAACCCAGCCCAAGGGTACGGTACTCATGGGAAAGTTCTGCGATACGCGGAGCGGGGAACTGTGCCATTGCTACAGATATTTCCAGTATTGTGGTCCAGATGTCTATGGCATGAAGGTATCCTTCTGTATTAAATGTTTTCTTTTTATGGTCGTAGAATGCACCCAGGTTAATTGACGCAAGGTTACAGGCCGTATCGTCCAGGAACATGTATTCCGAACAGGGATTGCTTGCACGAATCTCTCCGCCTGCGGGGCATGTATGCCAGTCGTTGATTGTCGTGTGGTACTGTAATCCCGGATCGGCGCATTGCCACGCAGATCGCGCCATGCGGTTCCAGAGATCCATCGCCTGTACGGTTTTCACTGTTTTTCCCGAAACCCGCTCACGGAGTTCCCAGGTTCTGTCTTCTTCGACAGTTTTCATAAATTCATCGCTGACACGCAGACTATTATTGGAAGACTGGCCGGACACGGTATTGTACGCTTCGTCATCCCATGCAGTGGAAAAGACCGCCGTATTTACGCTGTCTCCCTGTTCAATTCGGCGAAGAAGCTGGTAGAGATAGGTGGGGGGGATTTTTTCTGCCAGTGCGGAACGAAGTGCTTCAGCAAGTTCATGATTTTTTTCTATATTAAAGGTATCTTCATCCGGCCCGCGGAATGAAGCGGCCGCTTTGTTAATTGCGTCCAGGTGTTTCTTGATGATAACGGAACCGGTAACCATCGAAGCAACTTTGTGTTCTTCCTGAGCTTTCCAGTCGATGTAGTTTTCCACATCGGGATGATCCGCATCCAGGGTAACCATCTTTGCAGCACGCCGTGTCGTGCCGCCGCTTTTTACTGCGGAAGCGGAACGGTCGCCTATCTTGAGAAATGACAGCAGACCCGATGAAACGCCGCCGCCGGAAAGTTTTTCATGCGCTGCCCTGATCCGCGAAAAGTTTGTTCCCGTACCCGAACCGTATTTAAAAAGCCGCGCTTCACGCACGACAAGATCCATTATACCGCCCTCATTTACAAGGTCGTCATTTATAGAAAGAATAAAGCACGCATGCGGCTGCGGCCGTTTGTAAGCGCTGTCCGATTTAACCGCTTTGCCAGTTGCCGGGTCTGCATAGTAGTGGCCCTGTGCAGGACCATCTATGCCGTAAACATCATAAAGCCCTGTATTAAACCATTGAGGGCTGTTGGGCGCTGCCATTTGGCGGGCAAGCATATAACAGGTTTCGTCATAAAAGGCTTTTTCATCTGTCTGGCTGCTGAAAAAATTGTTGTTACTGCCCCAGTTTAACCAGGTAATAGCAAGACGATGAAAAACCTGCCGGGCATCGTGTTCTGCTCCGTCTGCTGGAATATCCATACCCGGATCATCCTCTTCGATGCCGGTTGTCCATTCTTTCCAGGCATAGCACTTGTCTGCCGGAATCCCTGCCTTGCGGAAGTATTTCTGGGCCAGGATGTCTCCTGCTATCTGACTCCAAAAGGCGGGGACAATTACCGTTTCTTCGCAAAAAATTGTCTTGCCGTCGGGATTGCGGATTTCGCTCCGTCTTTTTTCCCAGACAATATCTTTATAGGGCCCCGTTTTGGGGTCCGTAAAAAAGCGTTGTATGATCACATTATGAATCCTTATAGTTTGGCATAATATATGGCAACGAGGAGCTGTCTATATATAGTGTCGTAGAGATTAAGGTACACCATATAGAGGGTAGTGTCAAGGCCAATAATTCATGTTGTCAAAAAAAACCTGACCACCTAAGCGGTCAGGTTTTGCTTTTACTTAAATTAATAAACTAGATTTGCCTGATGCCGCCGCGGCCGGAACGACTCTTCGCACCACCGCTGCTTTTCTTGGGTTTGGCTGAAGCAGCTTTACCGCCGCGCTTGGCTGCGCCGCGTGCAGAACTGGCCCTTGAGGGTACCAATGCTGTACTTTCATCGTCGGTGTTAAGCATATCAAGATATGCCTGAGCGGGCGCCTGAGAAGCAGGTGCAGGAGCTGCAGCAGCAGCACCGCCTGTATCGGCAAAGGACTGGGCAATATCATCGCGAACGGTAGATCGTCTGCGGCTAAAGGAAGCAAAGGCTGCATCCTGGAAGCCTTTTGACACACCATGGAGGAATTCATTCAGCACGTTTGCCATACCGTTAAGGGTAACCTTTTTCCGCTTAAGCGAAGTAATGTCAACATCAAGCAAAAGACCAGGTTGAATGTGGTAGGGGTTGATCATGTAGTCAAACTTGTTGAATTCCTTTTCAAGAACGGCAAGCCTGTCTTCCATTACCCGGCGTTCCACAGGATAGCGATAATCGTACATTTGCCTCATCTTGTTCCGCATCTGAATAATTTTCTGGTGAACCTTGTTCTTTTCATAGATGTAAGTACGGTTCATCTTTTCAACTTCGGTTTCGCCGGTTTTGATAAAGGTAATTTCGTCCCAAACTTTGGCAATGTCTTCGTACAATGGCTCGCCGCTTTTGGCCTTGATTGTTTTACGAATTTTTCCCTTCTGTTTGCCTGCGAGATCATTAAAATCAGTAACTGCAAAAGAAGGCTTGGAGCTTTCATAAATTACATGAAGCACATCCCAAAGATGCTGGACTTCATTTTCAAAGCTCTTCATCTGGACATCGTAGGATTTCCGTTCCTCAATCAACTGGGCGGAATCATAGTACCGCATCCTTACCTGGTACCGTTCGTCGGGTAGGCAATCGGTATCGGTATCTTCATATTCCCGAATAATAAGTTCACGGGCATTTTTGAAGTTTTCGATGTATTGATATCCCATTTTGGAGGTATCAAGAATTGAAGTGATCGAGTTAACGGCGGTATTGAAACCCCTGGTTCGGATATTTTCGATATCCACGATTTTCTTGAGATTTTCACGGATATTAAGCTGATCATACTCGGCAGGATCGATTTCCGCGCGTAAACCGGACAGCCTGTCCATAATGCCTTTTCCTATCAGGGTATACCGCCTGGATTTGGGATCATCAACGGTATCTTCGGTATAACGTTCCACCCTGTTCATTTTGGTAAAGATGATTTCACTGTCGGTAAGCTCTTCCAGACCCTGATCGATACGTTCATCTTTGAGTTTTTCGATATCTTTGTCGATCATTTCGATAATATATTTGGAAAGAAGCTCTTTGATCAAATATTCTACCGTTACCTGATAGTGGAAAATCGGGCTGATAAGCTCGGAATCAAGAATATTAACCGAAAGTTTTACATCGGTAACTGCTTTGGGCTTTAAGAGGTTATCTTTAAACGCACACTTAACGATTGAATAGGCATTTTCACCGCGAATAAAAGCGCCAGTATCGGTTTTTTGCCGCAAAAGACTGTTGGTAAGGTTTTCCAGATCGTTAACGCCCCGCTGGATATGACCCTGCAAGTGACCGTACATATTGATCATGGATTTTTCAATTTCACCGGTATTAAACTTGTCTGCACCGCCAATTTCATCAAGTAGATTGGCTACTTCTTTGGGGGTATACCGCGCAAGGACTTTTGTTTCTTCTTTGTCAACAAAATTCCGGACTTTTTTGACCATTTCATCTTCACTCGTTACCATGTAACGGTTAAACATGTTCTGGTAATTTTGGTTGAAGTAATTGTAGATTTTTTCTTTAAGGCCGCCCATTATGTCCAACCGCTCAAGAGTATCCTTGGGCAATTTGGCGCTGATATGGTGGACAACTTTATTAGTTTCTTCTTCCAATAACTGATTTACTTCCGCTTGCTGATCCCTGTATTCCTGAGCCAGAGAGTTCCGCGAACCGACGGCACTTGGTTTCTCCGGATGAAAAACGTTAGGACTCTTAGGCAGGTCAATTGATCCCATATGTTCCTTCCTTACTGAAAAATTATAAACAGATTCACACCTGGATATGTATTATATTCTATTTATTCCAACATTGTCAAGCGGGTCATCCATTTTTCCCTTGAATTCCATTTTTTTTTTAGTTATAGTGCGTAAATAGTTCAAAGAACGTGCCAAAGTAGCTCAGTTGGTAGAGCGGCGCACTCGTAATGCGCAGGTCTGGGGTCCGATTCCCCACTTTGGCTGAATAAATGCGTCATTTTGACACGCTTTTGAATGTTTTTTGTAAGGAAGTTATTATAGTTCGCCGCCAGGGGGCGGTATGTGCATGAAAAGGCTTCTATATCTTGGATTAATACTTGTAGGTATTTTATCTCTGACTGCATTTTTAATATCCTTATACCGGTCGCTTCGGCTTTATATTCTTGCCCCCCAGCCGGGCTCAACGCTTATTTACCATTTTTCCCTGTACATTCCCGATAACCGTAATTCATTCTTTCTCGGAATAATCCGCGGTGCAGAACAGGCGGCGGCGGAACTGGAATCTGCAATATCTGTTCATTCTATCGACCCGGCCAAAAATGAACTGGAAATAGCCGCCTTTACAGGAGTAGACGGAGTAATTGTCTGTCCTTATTTGGATGATGCTTTGGCCCGGCGGCAACTGGAAAAACTCAGGGAATACCAAATTCCGGCGGCTCTTATTAACCACAATCTGCCCAGCGAACAGCCATGGCCATTCATTGGCATAAATACTTTTGACATGGGTCGGCGCATTGGCCTTATTCTGGAGGAAGACTCGCAAACTTCGTTTGCGGCGCAAGCTGCTCTTGTTCCTTCAGAAAAAATTACATTGGCGGTTGTTTACAGCGACAAGGCGCCGGGTATTTATGCGGAACGGGAACTGGTTGAGATGGGTATTTCAGCAACCCTGGGAGACAGGTTATCAGGTCCGATAATGAGCTACAGGACCAACCTTAACCCTCTGGATGCAGAAGCGCTGCTTGTTAATATTTTCCGGCGTATCGAAGATACAAGACCGGGCGCCAATTCGGGTGGGGCTGGTTTTACGAACGGGCAGACAATTAACACAATCGTTTTTACCGATCCGGAAGATACCATTGCAGCATCTCAAACTTTGGTTGACTTGAATTTAGTCGGCCAAATACAGATTATCGGTTTTGGTTCCGAGCTTGGTGTAACAGAAAACCTGCGAAAGGGAATTATCAGCGCCTCGGTTGTAATTAATTCCGAACGTATTGGCTATGAAGCGGTTTATTCACTGGCCGCCCTGCGAACTACCGGCTATACTTCCGCATCCATCGATATTGGTATTGAAATAATCACGGGAAATAAATGAAGAAGCTTCACCGTTCTTTTAGCGTCCAAATCTTTTTGAGCATACTGGGAACGTTTTTTCTTTTGGCACTCAGTACTGCCTATATACTTTTCAGCAACAGAAAAATTCAGGAATTTTCGGAAAGAAGTTTTGAAGAAGAACGCTTTCTTATGTCTGTACAGGAAGATTTGGTTGCATACGAAAATCTGGTAATGGAATACCTTTCTACCCGGTCTTCCAATGCACTTGCTCAAATGCTTATTGCCACTCAGGCTTTGCGCCAGAAATTGCCAAGTTATCAGCAAATAAGGGGAAATCCCGTTGATCTTAAAGAACGGGAACTTTATACGCTTATCTTTCATTATCTGAATCTGGCGGAAGAAGCAGTCGAAGAAAAACGAGGCAGGAATATTCCGGTATATACAACAATTTACGAGGACATGGCAGCTCTTAAAGAATATATTAACAAGGAAATAATTTTTGTCAATGCCGAACGTTTACGGTCGCAACTCGGGTCTTATGAGCATTTTTTGTCCGAATCCGGAATTATTCAACTGTGGAATTTTATTTTTATTATTTCCATGTCCGCTTTTTCCATGCTGTTCCTTCTTCTTTCTTTAAACCGCATTACCAGCCCTCTGATTAAACTATCCGCAATGACAAAAGAAATCTCTGCGGGAAACTTTAACATTCCGGATTTGGAAACAAGCCGCGGATCAATAGATGAACTGGATCAGGTTGTCGAAGCATTTAACCATATGAAGAGCGAAATCAGTAAGTATATAGAAGAAATACGCTGGCAGGAAAATATAAAACAGGAGTATATGCAGGAAAAGATGCGGAATATGAAAATGGAAGGTTTGGTCAGGCACATGGAAATTTACGCATTGCAGGCCCAAATGAACCCCCATTTTCTTTTTAATACAATAAATACCGGCATGCAGCTTGCAATTGTAGAAGGAGCGGACAGAACCGGTGAATACATGGATTACATGGCACGTTTATTCCGGCATATAATAAGGAACAAGGACATTATTGTTCCGCTCCGGCATGAAATAGAAGGACTTGATTATTACTTTTATATACTAAGGGTGCGCTTTCCGAGAAAGCTGAATCTGACCATGGAGTACTCGGAAGATATTCTGGATTTAAAGGTACCGGTTTCCATTTTACAGCCACTTGTGGAAAACTGCATTATACACGCATTTAAAGATGCTGCCGAAGATTTTTCCCGGAATATCAATGTCAAATCAAAATTGGATAATAATTATTTGCTTATATCGGTAACTGACAATGGTACGGGGATGAACGGGCAAACCGTGGAAAAATTACTCCATCCTCAATCTATCGACGAATCTTCCCTTTCAAGAGTAATGGGGCTTCAAAATGTAATTCAAAGGTTATACTTTTTTTATCCTTCCGATCCTGACGTTGTAGATATCAAAACAGGATCAGGGCATGAGGGAACAGCGGTAATTATTCGCATAAATACGGAGCAGGAACCATGTTTGGCGTTTTAATTGTAGATGACGAAGAACCTGTCCTTGACAGTTATGAATTTATGCTGAACACTTTTTCTGAAAGAAACCTTTCAGAAAACGCATATAGCGAAAGTAAAGACAAACCCTTTACTCTGGCAGGTAAAGCCCGCACCGGTTATGAAGCATTAAAATTGATTCATGAAAAACAGCCTGATCTTGTTTTTATGGACATCAATATTCCCGGCATAGACGGTCTTTCGGTACTGGAAGATATTTATAAAAAATATCCCCGCATGGTTTGCGTTCTTTCGACAGCTTATGAACGCTTTGATCTTGCCAAGCGCGCAATACCTTTGGGAGTTTTTGCATATCTGGTAAAACCGGTTTCCAAGAAAACATTCTTTGATACCCTGGAAAATGCCCTTTCCCAGCTCCGTTCTTTGCCGCCGGAAATTTCAGAATACTCTGAACCCCGTCTTGCCCTGTTTCGCAGAGACATTTGGAAACCCATGGACGAACAATGCTGGCTTTGGTACAGGGAAAAACTCTCTCTTCCTTCAGACTTTGGTCTAGCCTTTATGGTAGAGCTGGATCAGAATATGGAAATCTGGGGAACCCGGATAGCGGAACAGCTTTCATTCAAACATCATTGCAGTTATGACATAATATTAAAAAGAGGTTTGTTCCTGATTTCAGAAGATTTGAACGCAGACGTATTTAGGCAAAAAACCGAAAAAATACTGGAAGATCTTCTTAATGGGCTGAACTGGTGTTTTGGACTTGGCGGACTGTACCGTGGGCCGCTGTTGTACCGTTCATGCAGCGAAGCATTGGCGGAACTAACGGCAAAACGGCAGGAAACCGATGCATGGAGCATGGTCAGCAAAAAAATAAGTTTTCTTCGTCAAAAAATCGGCTTGCTGCCGCTGGAAGAGGTAAAAGCTCTTTTTGCATCTGTATGGGAACCCTTGTTTGCCGAAGATTTTAACAATGCAAAACTTAGAATGATTTCCGTTTTTACTTTATTGCTGGATGATCTGTACGGAACATTATCCGTAAGAAATTCCCTGTCAAAAAATTTTTCCGGCGCTTCCCTGCCTTTTGATCCGGTGGAAATTATGACACTGCCCGATCTTGGATCCTGGAAACGCTGGGCAGAAATTAACTTTGATAAAGTCGTGCTTCAGGCAAATCTGGAACGTCAGGGAAATTATCCGCTGCCGCTGGTAAAAGCCATTACCTTTATCAGGGAAAATTATACCCGGGGCATTCGCCTTAACAATACCGCAGAAGCCGCCAGCGTAAACCCGGCGCATCTAAGCCGCCTTTTTTCCGAACATTTAAAGACCAATTTTATTGATTATCTTACTACCCTGCGAATCAACGAAGCAGAACGGCTACTAAAAGAAAAATCAATAACAGTAAAAGAAGCCGCCTTTGCTGTGGGCTACCAGGATCCAAATTACTTCAGCAAAGCATTTAAAAAACTTAAGGGGATACTGCCAACGGAAGTCAGGGGTCAGGAATGAAAAAAACCACCAGGAAAAATTTACAGTTCAGGGAAAAATACGGACCTTACGCACTGGTTGCCGGGGGTTCAAACGGACTGGGCGCGGCTTTTGCAGAAGCGCTGGCCCGGCGGGGACTAAATCTGGTTCTGCTGGCACGTGAAAAAGAAAGGCTGGAAGCGTCCGCAAAAGAGATTAAAAAAAAATATCATGTTGATGCAATAACCTTCGCAGTGGATTTAGCTGATTATGAAAAAACGAAAAGCATTATCACCGGCCTTACAGTTTCAATCGGGCTGCTGGTTTACAATGCCGCTTTTGCACCTATAGGATTATTTGAAAACACAAACGAAGAACATTTATCGCTTGCTGCTGCTGTTAATGTAAAAACGCCGTTGCTGCTTGCCAAACTGCTGTCCGGGCAGATGATTAATAATGCAACAAAGGGCGGCATTGTACTGATGTCATCTCTTGCCGGAGTGCAGGGCAGCCCGAAGCTTGCGGCGTACGCGGCAACAAAAGCATTTAACACTGTTTTGGCTGAAGGTTTATGGAAAGAATTACAGCCCCATGGCATTGATGTAATAGGCTGTTGTGCCGGCGCAATACTAACCCCCGGTTATCAGCAGGCAGTGACCTCCACCGAACGAGCGACAGCGAGTAAAGGTTCCCCTCTGGAAAAAAGCAAAATCGCACCCGGAACTCTGGCAGCCTGCGATGTTGCAGAGCAGACATTAAAGGCTCTGGGAAAAGGTCCGGTTGTAGTACCCGGAAGTGTGAATAAAATTGCCCGTTTTGTTTTTACACGGCTTTTGACCAAAAAGGCAGCAATCGGTATAATGTCAAAAAACACCGGAGGCTTATCATGAAAATGCTGATTTTAGGATTTCTTACCCCATGGGCCGCTTATGCACTTATTACTCTTCTGCATATTATTCTGCCCGCACGGAAAATGAAAGGTTATGTAAAAAATGAAACAACCGGTGAAATACTCAATTACCGGCTTAACGGAATACTTGTTCTTGCCGCAAGTATTCTTATCTGGTTTCTCCTGGGGTATTTTAATCTGGTCCCGTTTAACTGGCTGTATCAGGTTCGATGGGCAAGTCTTGCCGGAGCTGTTGTTATAGGTCTTTTGTTTTCATTTATTATTGTATTGCGCTGTCCTTCAACCGGAAAACCATTCCTTGCCGATTTTTGGTTTGGCAGACTGAAAAACCCGCAAATTAAAAACGGCTTTATAGACGCAAAAATGTGGTTCTATATGATAGGAGCAATTATGCTTCAACTGCATGTTCTTTCTTTTGCGGCGCATCACTGCCAAATTCATAATGGCATTAATCCCGGCTTTTATCTTGGAGCAGCCATGTTAACCTGGTTCGTTTGGGATTATCTGACATTCGAAAAAGTTCATTTGTACACTTATGATTTTATCGCGGAACGGGTTGGTTTTAAACTGGGTTTCGGCTGCCTTTCGTTTTATCCTTACTTTTATGCAGTTTCATTATGGTTCACGGTAAATCTGCCTGACCCCGGACATCCAACATGGCTGACAATTGTCTTTGGAGTTCTCTTTTTAATGGGCTGGATAACAGCACGCGGCGCGAATATGCAGAAGTATTTTTTCAAAATTTCTCCGGAAAAAAAATTCATTTTCATTAAACCAGAAGCCATTAGCGGCGGGGATTACAGCCTGCTGGCAAACGGCTATTGGGGTCTCAGCCGGCACATTAACTACCTTGGAGAAATAACGATGGCATGTGCAATTGCACTCAGCGCGGGGTACCCGGTTGTTATTGGCGTGTGGCTGTATCCGCTATATTATGTAATACTTTTGGGAACGCGCCAGCTTGATGATGATAAAATCTGCAAGACAAAATACGGGGAACTTTGGGACACATACACCAAAAAGGTAAAATACCGCATCATCCCGTTTATTTGGTAGCTTGATAAATCAGCCTTCCCCGGAAATACGCTTTCGGGGCGCTGACATATAAATCAAAGCCAGCTAGAAACATAAACTAAAATAGCCTCGTTGCCATATTCGTTTTTCAAATAACATTATATACTTTTACAATGTGGTGGAATCCCTTTACATTCGAGGAAGGCCAATGGTACCTCTGGCGTTTTGCGGGGGCGGAAATTGCCGTATGCCGCACAGAAGAAACATGGCAGGGGTTTTGCAAAAGCCTTCGTTGGGAAAAAAGAGATGCTTCGTGCACTGGGCCGCTGCAGGAAAAACCGGCTGTTCAGACAGCCTTGCAAACAAATGTCCTTAATGCAAAAACAGCATCTCTTAGGCCATTTCTTCCGGAAAAACCTTTTCTGATAAACCTTGGCGGACTAAAACTGTATCCAGGTATGAAAATCACTCTGGAACTGGAAATACCTCCGGCGCTTTATCTGATGGCAGAAAAAGACGGGAATACCCCCGAATTTATTTTTAACTTTGTTCCGTTTACTTTAAAAGAAACATGGCACGGAAAAAATTCCATGGAAGGTTTTTTTTGTTCCTCACTGCCGGTCAACACCGGTGTTCCCTGCAATCCGGCAATTCATTGCAGTTTGACAATACGTAACCGTACAAAAAACGCAGCGGAACTGAATGCAATACCTTTTTATGCCGGCGGACTTTCCGTATACGAAAAAGATCGAAAATTAATAAGCGAGGCGCCGGTTATTGATGCTTTGGAAAATAATTTCCGCATGGCAGTTGAAACAGCTGATACCGAATACGGCACGATGCTAACCCAGGGCAATAAAAATGATCCAAACCTTATTAGGAGAGGAACCTCGGCCCTGTCCGATCTGGGCGGAGGGCTGCAGCAGGGCACACGTATAATAAAAAACATAACAGGACTGTAAAATGATAACCGAAACCATTGCCGGGAGTTTTAAAGATTTTATTGCAAAAACCGATCCCATGCAATTAATAGAAAAAGCCGTAATTATGATTCTTACGGTAATTTTTATCTTTGTAACGTTCAATATTATCAGATTTTTTATCGGCAAAATCCTTAAAGGAAAAATTGGCGAACCGCGGCGCTATATGGTAAAAAAGGGTATAAAATATACCGGTTTTACCCTGGCGATTCTCTACATTTTTAAAAGTATCGGTATTGATACAACTGCCATTTTGGGAGCGGCGGGTGTTGCGGGAATTGTTATTGGTTTTGCAGCGCAGACTTCGGTATCCAGCCTGATTTCCGGTTTTTTTCTGCTTTCGGAAAAACCTTTTGCCGTAGGCGATACAATCAGAGTAGACAGCATTACCGGGGTGGTTCTTGCGGTAGATCTTCTTTCGGTAAAATTGCGTACCTTTGACAATCTTTATGTCAGGATTCCCAACGAAACGATTATCAAAAGCAGTGTGACCAACATAACCCGTTATTCAATCCGCCGGCTGGACTTAAGCTTTTGTATCGCCTATAAAGAGGATCCGGAAAAAGTACGGGACATATTATTGGAACTTGCATCGGAAAATCAACACTGTCTGGAAAATCCTCCGCCTTTCTTTGGAATAGACAAGCTTGATAATTCCGGGATCGTTATACTGTTCAATGTATGGTTTGAAAAAAGCAATTTCTGGAATCTGAAGAATTCCATAATTATTGATATTAAAAAACGGTTTGAAGCAGAAAGAATTGAAATTCCCTATCAAAAGATCGATATTTCAATTGCGGAATTATCGGATATAAAAAATAAAAGGAGCAATGAATGAACCATCTTCCGGGATTGCCTGAAAACGAACAGGAAAAACATGACGAAAATCAACAACCCCGGAAAAAACGACAAACTCCCAAAAAAGGGGGAAGCTGGAGATTTCCGATCATATATATTATCCTTATTGTTATTCTGATGAGCGCGATAAATCATTTTTTATCAAGCCGCTCTTCTGAACTTATTGATTTTTCGGAATTTAAAAACAGGATAGCTTCCGGAGAAATCAGACGGGTTGAGTTAAGCGAAGGCGCTTTTACCGGTTACACAACAGAAAAGAAGAACAATGAAAATTCCTTTACATTTCCGTTTTTTATGAATTCCCAAAAAGAAAAGCAAACCGAAAAGGTATTCAGGACCATACCGTTAAACGATCCTGATTTTATTAAATTAATGGACGAAAAAAAAATCGCCTATAATGCGGTTTCGCAGCGGGGAGGAGCAATTCTAAGCCTTATTCTGAGCTATGTTATTCCCGTAGTAATATTAATTATTGTTTGGCGTTATGTAATGAAACGATCGGGACTGGGAGGCAATGTTCTTTCTGTAGGTCAAAACAAAGCGGTAATTGTCGCAGAAGGAGATATTTCCACACGGTTTAAAGACGTGGCCGGAGTTGACGAAGCAAAAGAAGAACTTGTAGAGGTAGTAGACTTTTTAAAAAGTCCCGGAAAATATACCGAGATTGGCGGTAAAATCCCCAAGGGTGTATTGCTGGTAGGTCCTCCCGGTACAGGTAAAACGCTCCTTGCCCGTGCGGTTGCAGGCGAAGCCGGGGTGTCTTTTTTCAGAATGAGCGGCGCAGACTTTGTTGAAATGTTTGTAGGTGTAGGCGCCGCACGTGTACGTGATCTATTCAAGCAGGCAAGGGACAAAGCGCCCTGCATCATCTTTATTGATGAACTGGATGCAATCGGCAAAAGCAGGATGAACAATATTGCAGGCGGCAATGATGAACGTGAACAAACGCTGAATCAGCTTCTTGTGGAAATGGACGGTTTTGACGGTACCAGCGGTCTTATTATAATTGCCGCCACAAACAGACCTGATGTTCTGGATCCGGCATTGCTAAGGCCCGGCCGGTTTGATCGTCAGGTATTGGTTGACAGGCCTGATCTTGCAGGCAGGGAAGAAATTCTAAAGATCCATTCCAAAGGTGTCAGACTTGCACCGGGAACAGAACTTTCCGTTGTTGCGCGTATTACTTCCGGTTTTTCCGGCGCTGATTTGGCCAACATTGTAAACGAAGCGGCTCTTCTGGCCGTACGTGCAGGCAGAAAATTTGTAGAACAGCGTGACTTTGACGAAGCGATCGAAAAAACCGTAGCAGGTCTCCAGAAAAAAACAAGGGTGCTTAAACCGGAAGAACGAAAACTAACCGCTTACCATGAAACAGGACATGCCTTAACGGCAGCTTTTACGCCGGGTTCAGATCCGGTTCAGAAAATATCAATTATCCCGAGGGGATTTGCCCTTGGCTATACAATGCAGCTTCCCGTTGAAGACCGCTACACCATGACGCAATCGGATCTTTTGGGAAAAATCGATATATTGCTCGGCGGACGCATTGCAGAAGAAATGATTTCGGGAGAATACTCCACCGGCGCTGCAAACGATCTGACAAAAGCAACCGATATTGCACGAAAAATGATTACTGATTACGGCATGAGCGAACGCTTTCGCAATGTTGCACTGACCAGCCGCAGCGGAATGTCCGGCAACGATCGGCAAGAGCCGATGTTTCAGAGAGAATATTCGGAGGCAACCCAACAGTACATTGACAATGAAATTGCACGTATTGTAGAAGAGCGTTACGGATTTGTAAAAAAAATGCTTGAGCAAAAAATAATTTTGTTGAAAAAAATTTCCACGGTTCTTATGGAAAAAGAAACATTGGACGAAAAAGAATTTTATGCATTGGTTCATGCTGAATAAGATTTATACAGTAATATAAATTGTATATTATTATCTATAAAGTAAAAATTATTTTATTTTGCAAATAACAAAATATGCCTAAAAAGAGTATTTAAATTGGTATATTTGTTGAGAAAACATTAAAATTTAAAAAAACAGCCAATAGCAGTATAAATCGTCTGTCGGTTATTTGTAAGATTTCTATTTTAGGTTTAAACCAAACTATGACCAAACATTTTAACGGCGAGGACATTCGCGAAATTTTTAGCCGGAATTTAAAACATTTCCGCGGTATAAAAAGTCTTTCTCAGTTTGCCCTTTCCAACAAGGCCGGCCTTGCTCACAACTTTGTAAACGATATCGAAAACAGAAAAAAATGGGTATCTCCTGAAACCATAGCAAAGTTGGCAGCAGTGTTGGAAGTAGAACCTTACCAACTGTTTATTACCAATCCTCTGGATGGTAAGCAAACAAAACGCATTCATTCGTACCTTGATGAATTGAATGATCGTTTTAGCGAAGTAGTTGGAGAAATTAAGGAATCGTATCTTTCTAAGTAAGACAAAACCCTCCTTGTTGATCCAAAATTAATAAATTTGGATCAACTGCAGATTGCATTCATTTTTTTAAAGAACTATCGCTAGTCTGCCTTGTATTCGAAAATTTGGTTTAATGCCTCTAGCCGGAGAGCCTCATTGCCACCCGAAAAGAGAGTATTCTGCTCTTGTAAAGAAAACCAATCCGTCTTACAGTATTATAGTAATGAAAATAATAGTTGCTCCTGACTCTTTTAAAGGGAACATGACAGCCGGTGAAGCCTGTGCCGCTATTGAAGAAGGTATAATCAGGGCAGATAAAAATGCAGAAGTAATAAAACTGCCTCTGGCGGATGGCGGCGAAGGGACTGCAAAGGCATTAACCGAAGCGGCGGGCGGCCGTTTTATGGAAACTTCAGTTAATGGCCCTTTTGGAGAACAAATCACTGCGGTTTTCGGCCTTATTAATGACGGAAAAATTGCCGTATTGGATCTTGCTTCAGCCTCCGGTATCGAACTTGTTCCGCAGGAAAAACTTAATCCTATGAAAGCAACCACCTTCGGCACAGGACAGCTTATCTCTGCAGCTTTGGATGCCGGTGCAAGGGAATTGGTTATTGGTATTGGAGGAAGTGCAACCAATGATGGCGGCATGGGAATGTTATCCGCACTTGGTTTTCGTTTATTGGATCAGTCAGGCAATGTCCTTGGTTTGGGAGCGGAAGAACTTGTACATGCCGCAAAATTTGATGCTTCTGCATCTGATCCACGGCTAAAAGAAACAAAAATCACCGTAGCTTGCGATGTGACCAATCCGCTTACCGGGCCAAAAGGCGCATCGGCAGTTTTTGGCCCTCAGAAGGGAGCGAATCCCGAAATGGTAAAGATACTTGATGCAAATCTTGTTAAACTGGGTCAATGCTGGATTAATGCCGGACTAACAGATAATTTTGAACATCCCGGCGATGGCGCTGCAGGCGGAACCGGGGCGGCGTTACGGATTTGTTTAGGTGCAGCAATTGAATCCGGAGCCATGCTGGTAATGAAACATTCCGGCTTCTTCGAAAAAATAAACGGCGTAGATTTGGTAATTACCGGCGAAGGAATGACCGACAGCCAAACCGCCGGAGGTAAACTGTGTTCTGTTGTAGCCCGTGAAAGTCACAAGGCAGGAGTTCCTGCAGCTCTTTTGTCAGGCGGTCTTGGCGGCGATCCATTTGTCCTGTTTAATATGTTTGATTTTGCAATATCCATTTCCTGCGGAGAGACAAGCCTTGAGGCCATGATTAAAATGAGCCGCCGGGATCTGGTTTTTGCCGCAGAAAATTTTATCCGTGCCATACTTTTAAAACGTTGAGCCGTGTTCCCTTACTGCCAGGAAGAAAACGTCCTCTGGTTTTTGCCCATCGGGGGTGTTCATCACTTGCTCCGGAAAATACCATGGCAGCTTTTAAAAAAGCCAGAGAATGCGGCGCTCCCGGAATAGAACTGGACATTCACATTACGGCGGACGGGAAACTTGTTGTGGTACACGATGACAATTTTGTCCGCACCGCTCCTCCTGATAACAACGGAAACGGAAAAAAACCAGAAGAACTCAGTTATGACGAAATAAAACACATTGATGTAGGTTCTTTTTTTGGCCCGGAGTGGTCTGCAGAAAAACCGGTATTGCTGGAAGAAGTATTGGAAGAATTCTGTCCTGATATGTATGTGGATATTGAACTTAAATCCCGGAAAACAAAAGACGACCCCCTGCCGGTTTTGCTTGCAGAAACATTAAAAAGCTTTGGAGAAAAGGTCAGGACTGCCGTAACTGTATCTTCTTTTAATCCATTTTGTTTAAAAACCTTTAAACAGGAATGGAAAAAAACTCAATGTACAAGTTCCGCGGGCAAAGCTGTAGATATTTCCACAGCAATAATCTGGTGTACCGATCCGGAAGTTCCCTGGATACTCCGCCGTGGTTTTGGCCGTATACTTTCGAGCTGTGATTATGTAAAACCTATTCACAAACAGATCAACACCTTTTCACGGTTCCGTTTTTCTGTATTTGAAAAGCGGCCTGTCATCCCCTGGACAGTAGACGATTTTTCTTTGGCAAAAAAAATGATTAATGCAGGCTGCGAAGGGATCATCACCAACAGGCCGCAGGATTTGGGAACTTTTAAAAACTAAAGTTAATAAGGTATTAAACCCCACTGCGAATGAAAGTTCCCATTCGGTATTTGAGTAAAAAAACAATAAACACTATACTATTGATGCATGAGTAGCTCGGCAAAATCAAAACCTTCCCTCCTTCGTTCGGGTACGGCGCTGTCTGCCCTTACGCTTGTATCCCGAATATTGGGACTGTTAAGGGAAATGACCAAGGCGGCCTTGCTGGGAACCACCGCTCTTTCCGATGCTTTTTCCGTAGCATTTATGATTCCCAACCTTTTTCGCCGGCTTTTTGCGGAAGGTTCCATAGCAGTAGCTTTTATTCCAACCCTGAAAGAATACCTCCTGGAAGACAACAGGGAAAAAACAAAGGAATTTATTTCCTGTATTTTTACCTTTCTGACTTTTTTTGTAAGCCTGGCTGTTGGTCTGGGGATACTATTTTCTCCCCTAATCATTCCAATTTTCAGCATGAAGGCATTTGATGAAACCGTATTTCTTACCAGATTCATGTTTCCGTTTTTGGCATTTATTTCTATTGCCGCGCTGTTTCAGGGAATACTGAACAGCGTCCATGTGTTTGCACCGTCAGGTTTTGCCCCGATCCTCCTTAATATTGTAACAATAGCATGTGCATACGGGCTTTCGCCCTTTACAGCAAACCCTGCCAGAGCTATGGCAATAGGAGTTGTAATCGGAGGATTCCTGGAGGCAGCCATTCAGTTCCCCTTTGTCTGGAAAAAAGGGTTCCGGTTCTTTTTTACCGGTATTGGCAAGGCGATAAAAAATCCCGGTACAAAAAAAGTACTGCGTCTTATTGGACCCACAATAATCGGGATGGCGGCTTACCAGTTAAACGATTTGGTATCAACTGCCCTGGCAGGAAATGCCGGAGAAGGCGTTGTATCAAGCCTGCAATATTCTCTGCGGCTTCAGGAATTAATCCTGGGAGTTTTTGCAGTTTCAATCGGTACGGTGCTGCTGCCTGATCTTTCAGAATATGCAAAAACAGGCAAATGGCTGGATTACAACCAACGCCTTACTCAGGCCATGGACATTATTGCCCTAATCTCCATACCAATTACGTTTTTTTTTCTGACCCAGGGAGAGGCTTTAATCCGGCTTCTCTTTCAGACGCGAAGCTTTAATGAAGAGTCGGTAAAACTTACCTACGGAGCTTTTATCTTCCATATGCCGGGACTTTTCTTTATAGCGCTGAACCGGATCCTTGCCCCGGCGTTTTATGCCCAAAGTGATTCACGATCCCCGACTCTGGCGGGGATATTGTCTTTTGCGGTAAACATAATTCTGGCAGCGACACTGGTAGGCCCTATGAAAGGTTCCGGGGTCGCTTTGGCGCTGACCATCGCCAGTGCAGCAAACACGGCATTGCTTCTGATTTTCCTGAACCGCAATCCCAATATCGCTATTGGAAAGGCTTTGATTCCTGCGGCTTTATATACGCTTAAATTAATTATTTTTTCCTGCATTGCCGCAGCGCCGGTGCTTTTCCTTTCACCAATACTAAACCCTGTTTTTACCGGCATCACCGGCAGCCGATTTATACGTTATGGTTTTCCTTTGGCCATTGAAGGATTGGCATTTGCTGTTATTGGCATTGTTCTGCTTGCAATTACCGGAGACAGGCAGCTTAAAGCCCTTCTTGCAGTATTCAGAAAAAAACCTCCCAAGCTTACGGTTTAATAGTAGCACTTTGTACGGTTTTTCCGATGGATGTAAGCGGTAAATTGGGGATTTAAGTCTATTATTGCGTAGTTTCAACGATGCATGTATATTATACCTATGACCGGAAAAGAACTAATACAAAAACTGGAAGAACCTTCTTCCCTGTCGATCTTTGAAAAACTCTATGGATCGGAAACAGCAGCAACGGGTAAAAAACGTTATACCGCATTGATTCAAACCTTTCTAAGTGAAAAAGATTTTCATTATGGTTCCTTTTCCGAAACAAAGGGAGAACTCCGTCTTTTTACTGCAGCAGGCCGTACAGAATTGGGAGGTAACCACACAGACCATAACCGGGGACGGGTTCTGGCTGCGGCAATACAGTTGGACCAGGCTGCCGTCGCTGCAAAGCGGACAGACAACCGCGTTTTTTTTCGTTCAACCGGTTACCCTGATGTTATTGTTGATCTTGCAGATACTAATGGACAGCCTGACCTTGAGCCAAAAGAGAATGAAAAAGGAAAAACCGAAGCCCTTATCAGAGGTATTGCGGCGGAGTTTACCAACAGGGGCGCTGCAGTAAAAGGTTTTGCCGTAAATGCCAATTCTACGGTACTGCCCGGTTCGGGACTTTCTTCTTCCGCTGCAGTTGAAGTACTTTTTGGACGAATCATTAATGATCTATACCACGGAGGCAAATGCAGTTCTCTGGAGATTGCGCAGATAGGACAAAAAGCGGAAAACATCTACTTTGGCAAACCTTGCGGTTTAATGGATCAAACTGCCTGTTCCTGCGGAGGAGCAGTTGCTATTGATTTTGCAAGTCCTGCCAAACCTCTGGTTAAGCAGATTAATGTAGATCTAACTGATGCCGGCCTGTCACTCTGCGTAGTAAATACAAAAGGAAGCCATGCAGATCTAACCCCGGATTATGCTGCTATCCCGGCTGAGATGAAGGCAGTAGCTTCTTGTTTTGGCAAAGAAGTGCTGCGGGAATGTACCAGGGAAATGGTGGAAAAAAACGCCGTGGATATTCGGCAGAAGCTGGGAGATCGGGCATTGTTGCGAGCGTTCCATTTTTTCGACGAAAACCAGCGGGCTGCAGAGATGCATATTGCACTGGAAAAACTTGCCGATGCTTCTGCAAAACAGAAAGCAATCACACAATACATTAAACTGGTAAACGAATCAGGAGATTCATCGTGGGAATTGCTGCAAAATGTTTATTCAACACAGAATGTTAAAGAACAGGGAATTGCTATAGCTCTGGCGCTGACAAAAAATTTCCTGCGGTCCAAGACTTTACCCGGCGCTTGCAGGGTTCATGGCGGCGGTTTTGCCGGAACTATTCAGGCCTATATCCCTGTACATGAATTGAAAAGTTATTGTTCCCTAATGGATGGAGTTTTCGGTGCCGGCTCGGTTACTGTGCTTCGTATCCGGCCTGTGGGCGCTGAAGAACTGATTTTATAAAAACCGGTTGCTTTTAGTACAAGTGCATTAGATCATGTTCCGGGTCTTCATAGTCACTAAATGGCATTTCATAAAACTCTTCGAAATCTTCGGGCTCTTCATATTCTTCGAATTCATTATCTTTAAATTCGATCTCTTCGATCTCTTCGATCTCTTCAATTTCTTCCAACTCTTCGATCTCTTCCAGGATTTCTTCTTCTACCAATTCTTTTTCAACAGGAGGAGGAGTATCTTCGCTCTCTTTGGTTTCGACTGATGTTGGCACGCCATATTCCCGAATAACTACTTCCTTAAAACCTGCTTTACCCAGCCTGTCAACGGCGGAACGTACTTCAGCGGCCTTAACCACAACAAATACCCGGACCAGATCACCCTTCTTTTCACATTGAGGAACAAAACCGTTTTTTTTCAAAACATCGGAAGCTTTGTTTACATTGGCTGCAAGGCGATAAGCGCCGATTTGCAACTGATACATTTTTCCTGTATCGGCCTTGGGAATTACCCCGATCACTTTAATACTCTGGGCAAAAGAAATGGTACAAAGCATAAGAAAGATCAGGGCAAAGATAATTTTTTTTAAAAAAGCTCTATTCATGCTTTTCCTCTGGTTCAGTATTTACAGCAGACTGCGCCGGGGGAGCGCTTTGATTTGCCGGAGCAGGAGAAACAACAGGGTCAAGCGCCTGAACAAGCGGCACCAGTTTTAATCCCACAGAGTCGATCCCCTCTTTTGCCCGGGTGAGTATTCCTTCCATGGCAACATCGGCGGGTTGTTGAATACCGTTTTTTAATTCAAAAAACCCTTCGGTTGTTTTAAGATACACGTAGGTTTTATGATCTCCGTAGTAAATATTCCGGATCATTAAAATTGCATCTGCCAGATACCAAATTTTAAATCTGACCAAAATAAGACCATTGTTGATATGCTGAAAGAGAACGGTTCTGACTTCGTCGTTTTGGGAACTGATCTGAAATTCATCAAAATCGTTATTCGGTCCGTTCCGCATAGCGGTAACTACAAAAGAGCCCGGTGCATAACCTGCAATAACACTGATATTTTTTAAAAGGCTGTCTTGTTTTGAATCAAAAAGCACATCCCAAAAAGTTTTGGTTACCCTGCCATCCTGCGGAAAACCCATATAGTACTGTACCGTTTTTACCGAACCTTCGGTTAATGGACCGTACCAACCGTCAGCTGCTCCTGTTTTTCTAAACCCCAAAGACAAAAGCCGCCGCTGAACTTTAGTAACATCGGGTCCGTTCATTCTGCTGCGCTGCAACTGAATAACCCGGGAAAAATTCTGTGCATCCAGATTGCACAACGCGGTAACCAACAAAAGAATAAGAATTGCAATAAAAGATTTTTTCACAATATAATATACCCCTTATTCTGATTCGGAATCCAGTTCTTCAAATTCTTCCTGTTCTACACTTTCCAGTTTCTTGGTAATTTGTACAGCCATTTTTCTCCCGATTACACCAGGCAAACAGAGAAATTTCTTTTTATTCCCAACATTGAGCGAATAATGATCTCCAACCCGTACATTATATAAACTAATAATATCACCAATCCGGAGTGATACAACATCTTTTATTGGAAGATGAATTCGTCCTATTTCAGCGGCAACGGGAACGTCTACCGTGGTAAGTTTTTCTTTTAAAACAGCCATGTTCTCAGTGGTTGTGGTACGCCGGGCCGATGAATACCAGAACTGTACCGACAGCTTGTTTACTATCGGCTCTATTGTCAAATACGGTATGCAGAAGTTCATCATCCCTTCCACATCCCCTACCTTCGTTTCCAGTGTTACCAATACCACCATGTCCGTCGGCGGTACTATCTGTGCAAACTGCGGGTTC
>WRIB01000031.1 GCA_009782955.1 Treponema sp.
ATGAAGAGCTTGAAAAACATATAAAGAAGCCCTTGTTCATAATGAACGATGCTGATTGCGCCGCCCTGGGTGAAGTATTTGCAGGATGTGCGGGCGAATATAAAAATGCGCTGATGATCACGCTGGGAACAGGTGTCGGCGGCGGCATGATTATTGACGGCAAAATATTCAGCGGCTGTGATAATATGGGAACTGAAATGGGTCACATCAAGCTTGTTTACGAAGGCGTATTGTGTACCTGCGGTCAAAAAGGATGCTTTGAAGCTTATGGTTCGGCTACAGCATTGATAGCCCAGACAAAGGAAGTATTACGGCAAAATCCCTCCGGTAAAATGAACGAGATGTGCGGCGGGGATTTGGAGAAGGTTGACGGGAAGCTTGCCTTCGACGCAGCGAGACAGGGTGATTCTACAGCGGTTCAGGTTATGGATCAGTATATTTCCTATGTAGCGGCAGGGCTGTCTTCGCTTATCGTTGCATTCCGGCCGGAAGTTATTATAATCGGCGGAGGGATAGGCGGCGAGGGTGAATTCCTTCTGGAGCCCCTCAACAAGCGCATCCGTGAGCTTACAACAGCCGCCGAAGAGCTTGGCGTACCAAAAGCCGTCGCCGCAAAAATGGGCAATGATGCCGGCCTAATCGGAGCAGCAATGCTGGAACTCCACCAGTAATAAAACGGCAGGTATGCTTTAACCTCGGCAGGTATGCTAAAACGAAAAGGGGTGGACAGTGAATTCCAGAGAAAGAGTGTTAAGCGCTATTAACCATGGCCGGCCGGATAAGGTTCCGGTTGACTTCGGCGGCAGCATGGTCAGCGGCATCAGTGCGTCTGTTGTGTATCAGCTTCGCAAAGCATATAAACTCCATGAGCATCCTGTTAAAGTAGTAGATTGCTATCAGATACTGGGGGAAGTTGAGGAAGATCTTCGTGAAAAACTTGGCTGCGATACTGTTCTGGTTCCTCCGTATACGAACCTTTTTGGTTTCAGGAATACCGACTGGAAACCCTGGACATTAAAAGACGGCACACCGGTTCTGGTTCCCGGCAGCTTTAACACTGTTTTTGAAAGCGGCGGAAGCCTTTATCAGTATCCGCAGGGAGACAAAACCGTTCCTCCAAGCGGACTGCTGCCGGCAGGCGGTTTTTATTTTGATGCAATAGAACGCCAGCCGCCGGACTTTGATGAAGATAATCCTTTGCTGGAAGACAACCTGGAAGAATTTGGCCGGATAAGCGATGAAGAATTATCTTACGTTCAAAGAGAAGCCGAGGCACTTCGCAAAAATACCGGTTGCGCGGTTATAGGAGCCCTGGGCGGCACAGCGCTTGGAGATATTGCGTTTGTTCCCGCGACTTTTTTAAAACACCCCAAAGGGATCAGAAACATTGCCGAATGGTATATATCATTGTCAACCAGGCAGGATTTTTTAAAGGAACTCTTTGACAGGCAAACACAGATCGCCCTGGAAAACCTGAAACTCTTCAAAGAGGCGGCGGGCTCCAATATAGATATACTGTTCCTTTGCGGCGCTGATTTTGGCAGTCAAAACGGCCCAATGTGTTCGCCCGAAACGATTAAGGAGCTATTCGTTCCATATTACAAACGGATGATAGACTGGATCCACGGAAATACGGAATGGAAGGTATTCAAACATTGCTGCGGTTCGATAAAACCGTTAATTCCGCTATTTATAGAAGCCGGTTTTGACATTCTAAATCCAGTTCAAAACAGCGCCAAAGACATGGATCCTCAAATGTTAAAAGATCAGTTCGGCAGTAAAATATGTTTTTGGGGCGGTGGTGTCGATACCCAGCATACATTGCCCTTTGGCACTCCGGATGAAGTCTTTAAGCAGGTTACGGAACGAATCAACATTTACAGCAAAAACGGCGGCTTTGTTTTTAATACGATACACAATACCCAGTCAGGCGTGCCTGTTGAAAATTTCCTTGCCATGATAGAAGCGATAAAGCAGTTTCGCTGAGTCTGATAATTTATTTATCAGACTCAGCGGTAAATTGTGGTTTAGTGAAACTCACCCCATGATTTTCCTGTTTCCACACTTACCCGCAGGGGAATTGTTAACAGAACGGCATTTTCCATTTCGTGCCGGATAATTTCTGCGGCCGCCTTTGCCTCCGCTCTGGGACATTCAAAGATCAATTCGTCGTGAACCTGCAATAAAAGCCGGACCGGGCTGTTTGCCAATTTTTTGTCCAGCTTAAGCATTGCTGTTTTTACAATATCCGCCGCTGAACCCTGAATCGGTGTGTTCACCGCAACCCGTTCGGCGGCAGCCTTTTCCGTTTTGTTATGTGAATTAATTGCCGGAATAAAACGACGACGGCCAAGGATTGTCGATGCAAAGCCAGTTTCTTCGGTTTTTTTGATCAACTCCGCAATAAAAGAGCTGACTCCGGAATAGGTTGTAAAATACGCTTCGATAAATGATGCAGCATCGCTTCTGCTGATACGCAGTTCATTGGAAAGCCGGAAAGCGCTCATGCCGTACATCACGCCAAAGTTGATCGTTTTTGCAATGCGGCGTTTATCCGCCGGAACATTGTTTTCGTCCAGGCCGAAAATTAGCGCTGCCGTTCTGGCATGTACATCAACACCGTCTTTAAACGCATTGATCAAATTTTTATCCTGCGAAAGATGAGTAAGTACAACAAGTTCAATCTGGCTGTAGTCAGCCGAAATAAACACATGACCGTTTTTTGCAACAAAGGCTTCTCTGATTCTTCGGCCTTCTTCTTCACGTATGGGGATATTTTGTAAATTGGGTTCCCTGCTGGAAAGCCGTCCCGTAACTGTTCCTGTCTGAATAAAACTGGTATGTATACGGCCGTTTTTGCCGGCCAGCTCCACAATGCCATCAACGTACGTTGACTTGAGTTTGGATAAAGTTCTATGCCGCAGAATTAGTTCCGGAACCGGATCTTCACGGGACAGTTCTTCCAGAACATCAACATCGGTGGAAAAACCTGTCTTTATTTTTTTTGTGGGGGTTAGTTTTCGTTCAACAAAAAGCACTTCCTGTAACTGTTTGGGCGAACCTAAATTAAATTCATGGCCTACCATTTTCCAGGTTTTTTCCTGGACATGGTTCATTTCTTCAAAAAGTTCTTTTCCGTAATTAACCAGGGTTTCTTTTTCTATTTTGATCCCCTCCCCTTCCATCTCCGCAAGGATGGGCAGCAGGGGCATTTCCAGTTCCAGAAAGAGTTTTAACGAGTCGGCTTTTTCCAGGCGCGGGCCAAGAAAACGCATTAAGCGCAATGCAAGGTCTGCGTCTTCCGCGGAATAGCGACAGGCAATTTCCAGCGGCACATCAATAAATAATCCGCCCTTTGGAACCACAGAATTATAACTTAACATTGTTAAATTAAAATAATACAGGGCAAGCGAGTCCAGACTGTAATTCATACGCTGGGGATCGTCCACCCAGGCGGCAACCATGGTATCCCAAATCCTGCATTTCCATCTTTCCATGCCCCAGCCGCGGCTTACTTTATAGTCGTACTTTGCATTGTGGGCCACAATAATCATTTTTGGATCGGAAAGGAGCGGAACCAGGAGTGAGCGTACTTTTTCAGGATCGATATACGGCGCTTTGCCGTTATAAGCCAAATCCCTGTGAGCGGCCACCGGTACATAGAACGCTTCCTTTGGTTGTATTGCCAGGGCAATCCCAATGGGATGAGCATTCCATGCATCAAGCGAATCTGTTTCAAAATCAAACGCCAAAAGTCCCTGCTTCTTTCCGGCGTCAAGCAGCCTGGCCAGTTCTTTTTCATCCAGAATAACTTTATAGGCTCCTTCACCCAGAAGGTTGTCAGAAACATTTTGGTTGTTTGAATCAGCTTTGCTGGTTTTAACATCGTCATCGGGCAATCGCTCAGGCCAGGCAGAGCCTACATCCCGAACCTTTACAAGAGGATCCAAGTGACGTGCACTTTGTACGATTCCTTCCCGTATCAATACAACAGCTCCTGCAGAGCGGTTGAGTTTCTCAATAGATAATTCATCAATCTCTTTTATTGGCAGAGGAACATTACATTCCAATGAAATAAGTTTCTTGGCAAAGTAGGCGCTTTTTTTTCCTTCGGCAAGTTTTTTTCCTACGGCGCCTTCGACAGCGGCGATATTATTGTAGATTTCATCCAGGGAGCCATAACGGGTCATCAGCTTGATCGCCGTTTTTTCTCCCACTCCCTTTACACCGGGCACATTGTCGGAAGTATCTCCGACAAGCGAAAGCAGATCAAGCACCTTTTCGGGCGGTACCCCCCATTCGGTTTTAACCTCTGCAGGGCCAACAAGACTATATGGTAACCCGGCGCTGCTTGTTTCTGCTGCACCTGTTTTCTGGGGACGCAGCTGATACACCCGCGCTTTTTCTCCGTGACCTACCAATTGAAGCAGATCCTTGTCGGAAGAAAGAATATAGCAGTCCCTTCCTTCGGCCTTACACTGATATGCCAATGTTGCGATTATATCGTCTGCTTCGTAACCATCTACACGTATTGCAGGCACCCCAAGAGCAGAAAGTACTTCTTCAACAAGAGGCACCTGGGCATGAAGATCGTCGGGAGTTTTTTGCCGGGTAGCCTTGTATTCCGTATACATTTTATGGCGAAAAGTCGGAACCCTTGAATCAAAAGCAGCTGCCAGGCGTAAAGGTTTTTGTGTTACAATACCTCCATCAGCAGATATTGCCGGGGCGCCTTCGTCAATCAGTGTCGTCAGAGTCCTGGCAAAACCAAAAAGCACAGACACATTCTGCCCTTTGGAATTTTTAAGAGGCCGGGATAAAAACGCAAAATACGAACGGTAAATCAGGCCGTAAGCGTCAATAAGGTAAAGAGGGGCGGGAGCAGACATAATTTATACTGCTAAAACCTTGGCAACAACATCTGGTACTTTCTCAATTACTTTTAAATATGCCCTGGCAGCAGGATCAGGCTGACGTTTACCCTGTTCCCAATTGCGGAGCGCATAAACCGAAAGCCCAAACCGGTTTGCAAATGAAGATTGAGAAAGGCCCATTTTTTCTCTAATAGCCTTTACATCCACATTTTCAGGTATATGAATTTTGTATGCTTTGGATGGAAGTTCTTCTCTGGAAATCGCCACAGCTTCTTTCATGCTTTCAATGATTCGTTTTCCACTCATTGATTATCCTCTTTGATTTATATTGTTTTATCAACATACCAGTTAGTTGTTTTAATTCATTCCGTTCAGCCTGGTCGATGCTGGTTTTTTCACTCTTTTCAAAAATATTTAGCATAAAAAGCGGAATCTCCGCGGAATGAAAAAAGTAAATAACCCTATATGCTCCTCTTTTTCCGGCACCTTCCCGCATCCATCTGATTTTTCGTATTCCTCCAGTTCCTTTAATTAAATCACCAGCATAGGGTGTTGCCGACAAATAATTTACAAGAGTCTCTCGTTCTTCATAGTCCAACAATTTTTTTGCATCTCTTAGAAATGACGGTGTCTCAACAACAGTCAGTAAAGATACTCTTGTCATTAATTAATATTATAATCCATTGGCTTACCTATGTCAATCAGGAAAAGGGTATCTTTCAAATATTAGAACAGCAGCCGAAGATTCTGCCAGTACACTTTGTGAGGTTTTTCTTATTTTTTCCCGTTGTATTTACTCTGTCGAAGAACCTTCATCATCAGAGGATTCCGCCGGCATGTTTTGTGGGGTTTCTGCCTGCGGATTTAACTCCCTTCTCATTTCCCTAAAAACAGAGGCGACACCCAAAGCACCAAATATCAAACCCAAACCAACATTTTTTAAGACCGATATTAATACTTCAGAATCCGAGATCCAGTAAAAATACATTAATGGAATATCCCAATATGTTACGCCTTCTATTTCGCCACTATATATCAGCCGCCCGAAGTCAAAAAAATCCGCCGAAACATTCCCAAAAAGTATACCCAGTACAGTAGCGCTGCAAACGATCCAAAGTTTCCTCTTTCCAATTTTACCGCCAAATAATTCGTATCCTTTTTTCGAAAGAAAACCAATAATAAATCCCAGCCAACCAACAAACCAGCCGAAATATAACGCTATGGCCCACGGAACAGAGCCGAGAATTGCTCCTAATATCGCACCGATGGCACCGCGGAAATAATTCTTTCCATTGAGTTCATAGTTTACAGAGTCATGCATTTTTTCCTACTTTTTATTACTACCGATTAATTCGATTTCCTCTTTAGGCTCCATAATTATCCGGCCCGGAACCGAAAAACGCTCGGCAAAACTTCTTTCAAACAATACTCCCGGCGTACTTGTATGCATTGGTATACTATTCTTTGCGCCAATGATTTTTGCCCATTCCGCAGCCCTTTCAGGAACTCCGGCAGTGTATATTAACGCATAATCAATGTTTTCTCCGGGAAACGTTTCCATTTGATCTGTTTTGGATGAATCACCCGTATGGTACACTTTAATACCATCAACGGTAATGATATAGCCGACACCAATGCCGCGGTGGTGGCTTCCATTGTATGCCTCGACTGATTCAATCTTTACACCCTTAATTTTAAACGTATTGTACTTGTTCCCTTTTTGCGCTTCCTCATTTGTAATGATAGTGCAATCTTTTTTCTGCGTAACCAAATCAATCTTGTAATGGTCATAATGTCCATGAGATACCAAAATGATGTCCGCTGGCACGTCGTAACCTTCTCCGTAAGCCGGATCAATATAAATTACCGTCCCATTTTTTGAGGTAATTCTAAAACTTGCGTGTCCCTGAAATAAAAGCTTTGTCGGTCCTTCATCTTTACATGCGGAGAATAACAGCAAAAGCAGCATGGAAATACTCAAAAAGTGTTTGGTTTTCATTTTTCCTTCCTAATGGTTTTATTTTACAATGAATATAGCTTATAAATACCTGAAAAAATGAACATTTTTGATCATTTTTTAATTTTTTTGATTACAGACAGGTGTGATGAAATTACCGAAAAAGCCATTTCGATGAATTCCGCTATTTACAATTTTTTACAATCAATTATTTTTTTATATATTTTTTCTGCAGTTATTTTTCCGGTGTTATGTTTTATATACGAAATAATTTCAGCCAATTCATCTCCGGCATCTTTTGACCAAATTATTTCATGTTTCATATTTAATCCAATAATGTCTTTATTTTGGTTTTTAATTCATCATGGGTATAAATTCTTCCATTTTTCAGGTCTTTTTCCCCAATTGATAAAATTTTCATTAAATTAATAGCATTAACAATGTTCTGGTATTGTTTTACGTCCATCAAAACGGCTTTTGCCTCTCCATTTTGGGTTATAACCATTTTTTATTTAGTACCATATTTGGTCTTGCATGTCATTGCTTTATATCATCCTGGCCAAAGATTAATTCACTTTGTGAAAAACCGCCTGTATATATGGAGTTTTGCTATGCAAAACTCCTGGCCAAAGATTAATTCACAAAGTGAATTAATCTTTGGCATGCTGCCTCAACATCGGCACGGTGGCCAAAGGCGGAAAAACGGATAAACGATTGCCCCGAAGGACCAAAGCCCGCGCCGGGCGTAGTAACTACACGACACTTTTCCAGGATTTCTGCAAAAACTTCCCAACTGTCCCTGCCGGGAAAACATGCCCAGATGTACGGTGAATTGTCGCCGCCAATACAGGCAATGCCAAGTTTTTGCAAAGCGCTGCGAATTAATGCGGCATTCTGCAGATAAAAATCACTAAGCTGCCGGATTTCTTTTTGACCTTCCACGCTTAATGCCGCAAGTCCGCCTGCCTGAGCAATATTGGAAGCGCCGTTAAAAATTGTCCCTGCAATGCGGGCCCAGTCTGTGTTGATACTTTCGCCTGTCTGATAACGAAGTTCTTTGGGAACGACAGTCCAGCCAAGCCGTACGCCGGTAAAACCCGCAGGCTTGGAAAACGAATTAACTTCTATGGCACATTCCTTTGCTCCGGATATTTCAAAAATTGTTTTGGGTAAATCCGGATCGCGGATGTATTCGGAATACGCTGCATCAAAGACAATTAAACAGCCCTTGTTCCGTGCGGCTTCGACCAGTCTGGTTAATTGATCCCGCGTGGCAACCGCCCCTGTAGGGTTGTTGGGAGAGCAAAAGTAAAGTACGGAGTTTTCCGGCAGCAGTGAAAGGTCGGGAAAGAAATTATTTTCCTGCGTACAGGGAAGATACACAATCCCTTCATAGCCTGTACCGATCCAGCCATTTGCCGCACCGGCAAGTACCGATCCGTCCACATATACAGGGTAAGACGGGTCCTGAACAGCCACCCTTGTTTCCCGGCCAAAAAGAAGCTGCAGACGGCCTATGTCGCACTTTGCTCCGTCCGAAATAAATATTTCTTCTATATTAAAGGCTTTAATAGCATCATTTTTGTAAAATACTTCGGCTATTTTTTCCCGCAGTTCGGGAAGCCCTTCATCCTGATAGCCCGAATAGCCTTCCGCCGTGCCGAGTTTTTTTGCCCCTTCAACAAGGCCGGCAGTGGTACAGGGCAGTATCGGTTCCGTTGTATTACCCACGCCAAGGCTGATAATACGGGTTTCCGGCTTTGAAGGATCTTCCGGATGAGCGGCGGCAAACTCGCGCCTCCTCCGGGCAATTTCGGGAAAAAGATAACCGGCCTTAAGGGCTGCAAGCTGCGGATTACGCTTGATCATAATGTGCCTTCCTTTGCCGCCTGCTTTGCAGACGTTGTCTGCGAAGCTGCTGCAGCTACCGCTGTTTCCCAGGCGCTGACATTCTCTTTTACCAGCCGCGGTATTTCCATGTGATAAGGGCAGCGCTTAACACAATCACCGCATTGAACGCAGGTTTTTCCTTTTTCGATTGCATCTCCTACCAGCGCTTTCGATTTTTCCAGCGAAAAACGCCTAAAGTTGCTCATGGCGGTAAGAACCGCACTGATGGGAATACCCTGAGGACAGGGCTGGCAATAATCACAGCGGTGACACCACGAAGAACCGAACCCCATGCGGAGCCTTTCAATTTCCCTGTGATCATCATCTGTCAGGGACGGATTTCCTTCCGCTATAGCGACGATTTCCCGTATCTCTTCAATTCTTTCTATTCCGGGATCGGGGATAATACTGTCAAACTGCAAAAGATAACGAAATGACAGTTCCGCATTATGCAAAAGCCCGCCGCCCATGGGCTTCATGGCAATAAAACCAATATCAAGTTTTTTTGCCAGGGGAATAGCTTCGTCTTTTGCCTCGTGATCAATATAGTTAAAAGGAAGCTGCACTGCATCAAAACGGCCGCTTTTCATCAGTTCCAGGGCAATGGGAATATTGTGGCTGGAAAAACCGGCAAAACGGATTTTACCTGCTTGAAGCGCTTCTTCCATTCCTTCCATGGCTCCGCCGGGACCGAAAACCGCATCGGATCTCTGCCGTGAACCGACATTGTGAAGCTGGTAAATATCAATATAATCGGTACCCATTCTTTTAAGACTTAGATCAAGATGTTCTGTAAAAGTCTTTTTGTCGTTCGCCTGGGTTTTGGAAGCAATGACAATGCTGTCCCGCGCTGTGTTTTTAATTCCTTCTCCGATTTTTTCTTCGCTGTCGCCGTAAACATTTGCTGTATCGATAAAATTAATCCCCAGCTTTATGGATTCCCTTACCAGCTCCGCTCCGTCCTGCATGGAAACACGCATGACGGGTATGCCTCCGAAGGCTATTTTACTTACCATTAGTTCTGTTTTACCAAATCTGACTTTTTCCATTGTCTTCCCTTGTTACAATATCTTCTTTTATTTTAATCCTTCTTTTAGCAAAAATGCCGGACAGCTCTGGCCTGTTGCATTGAACACTTCTGCCGAAGGAAGTGTTTGGCCTTTAAAACCGAACATTTCGCAGGCGCGGGGATAAGAAGGATCCCAGGTTATTTTAAAGTGAGCGCATTTCAGACAGTTGGGGTTTTTACTTTCTCCCATGCGTCCCTTCGGGCCGCTGCGCCGTTACCGGCGAACGCATGCACATTAGGTACAGAATACAGGGATAGAAAAAATCATTCAACCGGTATATACTATTTGCAGGTAAATCAAGAGACGGATCAGCTATGGGTTTTGCGATAATTATTATTTTCCTCGTTGTAGGTATAGTATTTCTGGTTTTCTTTATTATCCGGGCTTCAAGCGTACCCAAACGGGCCGATCAGCTTGCCGGGTTTTTGCAAAGAGGAAAAACACAGGCGGTTATAAAAGCGGCAAAGGCCATTCTGGAAAAAGAACCCAGGAATGCCGATATACACTATTTTTTGGGCAAAGCCTTTTTAATGGAAAAAAAGGAAGACCTGGCTTTTGTTGAATTTAAAACCTTAAGCCAGACCGGCGCCATGGGGGATTTCATTCCCGAAGAAGATTTTCGCAAGGAACTGGCCCAGCTTTTTATCAAGAAAAAACAGGCCGAAGAAGCCCTGAAAGAATATATACTCCTTATCAAAAAACACCCCGAAAAACCGGAATATTACTATTGGGCAGGAAAGCTCTTTAATGAACGAAACCGCAGTGATATGGCTCAGAACTATTTGCGGAAAGCTGCCGAGCTTGCGCCCCGGGACGCAAAGATTCAGTTTGAGCTTGGGGTAATGCTTTACAAAAATAAAAACGCCAAAGATGCCAAAGACGCCCTTGAACGATCAATTAAATATCAAAGTGATAATGCCCAGGCTTATTTTTATTTGGGAAAAATCCAGAAAGACGTAAAGGACTATTCCGGCGCTGTAGCAACCCTGGAAAAAGCCGCCCGCGATCCGGCATACCGTCTGCGGGCCATGCTGGAAAGGGGCAGTTGTTTCCTGGCCTTAAATTCAATTGAAAAAGCAATTCCCGATCTTGAACGGGCAGTCAAGTCGATTACCGAAGAGAAAGCCCAGGAAAGTCTCTTTGCCCGGTATTACCTGGCTATGTGTTACGAAAAAATCCACGAAATGGAAAAGGCAATTGAACAGTGGGATAAAATTTCAACCTATAAAACAGGCTTTAAAGATGTAGATGCCAAGCTTGCCCAGTATCAGGAAATGAGGGAAGATGATGCGGTAAAGGATTTCCTCAGTGCGGGGAATCAGGAATTTGAAGAAATATGCAAAAAATTGGTTGCTACAGCATTTTCTCTGGCGGTAAAATCAACCAAACCGATTCCAGATGGGGTAGAATTGATTGCCATAGAAAACGCCACATCACGCAAGCCGCCCCGTCTTGTCCGTATTTACCGCTCACCGGACATGGTAGACGATAGCAAAATTCGCTCCATTCTGGATGATGCGAAACTGCAAAACATGGGCCGCGCAGTTGTTATGACCAGTACCGGTTTTACACGGCCTGGCCTGGAATACGCGGAACAGCGCCCGATTGAACTGTTCGGCAAAGACAAGCTTCAGAGCTTGTTAAAGAAAAGTATTTCCAAAAAATGAAGATCCTCTGCATCGCCGATCAAATTGATCCGCTGGTGTACAGTTCTTCCGTTAAAACCCGGTATCATGATGTAGATATAGTTCTTTCAGCCGGAGATTTACCGCTGGAGTATCTTGATTTTATTGTATCGAGCCTTAATTGCCCCCTTGTTTTTGTTTACGGAAATCATCACCTGGAAAAGTATTCTTCTTTCCAGGATGTCAGGAAATATCCGGGAGGCACTGCGTGGGGATTAACCTATGCAGGATTCACAATACGCAGGGAAAAAAACCTGCTTATTGCGGGTCTGGGAGGATCAATGATGTACAATAATGGAACCAATCAATATACCGAAAATCAGATGCGGCGGAAAATATGGAAACTTTTTCCCAGGCTGCTGTTTAACAGAATCTTCCGAGGGCGCTGGGTTGATATACTCCTAACCCATGCAGCGCCAAGAGGAATTCATGATAAAGAAGATCCCTGCCACAGGGGATTTAAATGCTTTCTTTCCTTTATGCGCTTTTTTAAACCGCGCTACCTTGTCCATGGCCACATTCATTTGTACGATCTTTCGGAACTGCGGACCACCCAATACGGCAGCACTTTGGTGATCAATGCCTACAGTCAATATATAATCAATACAGAACATGAGTCAAAATAATCTTATAAAACGCCAGGCAGCGGAAGATTTTTCCAGGGCCAGAGCAAAAGAAACCTTTACCCAAATTATGTACTTTCTGGATTCACGGAAGAACAAACTTCTTTCCCTTGATGATGTCAGAAATATTCTTAAGCCAAAAAACGAAAGTTACAAAGGCTTGCGAACCGTACCGGTAAATCTAATTGTGGGAAGCGAAGGCCGTTATCAAGACTTTAATAAATACTTTCTGCCTAAATCTGATCATCTCCGCAGCCGCTGGGAAAGAGTAGATGAAGCACGACTTAGTGATATTATCCTGCCTCCAATTCAGCTTTATGAAATTGGAGGAGTGTACTTTGTCAGAGACGGGAATCATCGTGTGTCTGTAGCAAGAGCCCAGGGCGTGGAAATGGTTGATGCGGAACTGATAAGCCTTTCTACGGAAATACAGCTTACTCCCGACATGACACTGGAAGAACTTACAAACAAACTGCTCCTTTACGAAAAAGAAACCTTCTATAAAAAAACCGGATTTGAAGAATTAACCGGCTTTAATGATCTTAATTTTTCCATACCAGGCCGTTACGATGTACTCTATGAACACATCGAAGTACACAAGTATTATATGAATCAAACCCGCGAAGATGAAGTATCATTCGATGAAGCGCTTGTTTCCTGGTACAGCAATGTTTATGCTCCCATTAACAATATTATTACCGAAAAAAAACTCTGTTCCTTGTTTCCTGAACGAACAGCAAGCGATCTTTATATCTGGATCGTTAAACATTGGGACAGTTTAAAGAAAAAATACGGCCTTCATTATTCTGTAAAAGATGCAGTCCGCGATTTTAGTTCACGCTACGGCAGACAGCGTGCCACCCTTCCTGATTTGGTAAAAACATTTTTTTCCAGATTCACCGGAAAGAAAAATTAAGCTTGTTCCAAAATCTATTAATAAAATCCCCTCTTTTTTATCCCAATAGAGAATTTATTGTAAAAATTATCTGCGTCATTGAAGTAATACCGGAAAAAAATACCCAATGAATCTTCTTCATCACCAAGCATTACATCAAACTCCATAAACGGAAAAAAATACTTATCTCCCATATCATTTTTGGTAGTAAAATAGCCTCTGGTCATACCCCCGCCAAGACCAAAGTTAAGAAACTCTGACGTATAAATTTCTATAAAACTGCCGAAGTAAAAACCATACGTAATTCCGATGTCCTCAAAAGAAGGATATGCTACGCCGAAAAAACCGCCGCCTTCCCCAACAATGGCTATTGTAAAGTTACCGACACTTGTCAGTAAACCAAGGTGGAGACCAAGCCTTGGAATTAGTGAGCTTGGGCCGTAATCCCAAAGTGCAATACCAACAGAGATGCTTGCATAAGGATCCATGCCAAATCCTTTGCCGGTTTTAGGCGGTTCAGCAGGAACGCCATCAATATTCGGAGCTTGAGCCGCAACTGTTTGTATAGCCCACATATTATCATTGAAAAGATAGGTACCCGCTCTGCGCCCGTTTTCAAAGTAAAAAGCCGCAAAGCCCATGTCGAATGAATATTCATGTATTGTAACATTTGTTCCAATAGTTATTTTTGTAATTTCATTCTCCAAAAATGCCCCGTTTTCAATAAGAATAACGTTGTTTGGAATCGTTACACTGGTAAATCCTTTTTTAAAAAATGCCTTTTCCCCTATCGCAACAATGGTCATTCTTCTTATTTGTCTTGGAATACGAATTTCTGTCTTTGTTCCATTGTATCCGGTAACCCGTGCCACTGAACTATCCCCTACGGTTTCCACCACAAAATCATTTTCGTTGTCATATTGCAGAACTAAATCCAATGGCGCTTCTGCATTCATCGTAAATGCTACAAATAAAAACAAAACCATAGAAATAATTTTTCTTGTATTCATACATTTTACTCCTAATTGTTTATTGTTTCCATTCATTTTTTAATATTCTGTATTCTACCCTGTCTTTGAATTTTCCATCATGAAATACATATTCAATAAATTCTGCTTCTTTTGTAAATCCGCATTTTTGCATTATCCTTTCTGAATATACATTTTCCTTTAAACAGCCTGTATGTATTCTATATACATTATTTTCGTTAAATGCAAAATCAATAACCCTTTTTAAGGCTTCTGTTGCATATCCTTTATTCCAATACTCTTTTAATAAAAAATACCCCATGTGCACCAATTTTCCGCAAGGCGTACTATCTGATACTGTATAGCCAATGCCGCCAATAAACTCGTTTATATTTTTAATTTCAATTACAAAATGATATAATTTTCTTTCACTTGATCCTTGATCATTAATAACTTTAAATAAGTTTTCTTTTGATTCCTTGATAGTTTCTGTTTTTATATCCTGCAAATAATACATTACAGTTGCATCGGATAATAACCTATGATGATTATTTAAATCATCAATTACATAGTCTCTTATTAACAATCTGTCTGTAAACAACTTAATCATAATTTCTCTGGGTTTTAATACTATTATCACAAAACCATATTGTCAATATTGATATTGATTTAAACTGATTTCTTGGTTATTCTGGAGGATATCATGGCGGTTCTTTCTATACAATCACATGTGGTTTACGGTCATGCGGGAAACAGTGCAGCAGTTTTTCCCCTGCAGCGTCTGGGCAGGGAAGTCTGGGCAATCAATACCGTGGAATTTTCCAACCATACAGGGTACAAAGCATGGCGCGGGGAAGCATTAAATCCTTCTTTGGTAGAAGACCTCGTTCTGGGACTGGAAGAGCGGGATGTGCTTAAAAACTGCGAAGCGGTACTTTCCGGTTATTTGGGAGATCCTGCAACAGGAAGAGCTATTATTGCAGCGGTAAAAAAAGTACGCAGCCATGCACCGGGAATGATCTACTGCTGCGATCCGGTTATGGGGGATGTAGGGCGGGGTTTTTATGTTAAGCCGGAAATCCCGGACATTTTTAAAAATGAAGTGATACCTTTAGCGGATATCGTAACTCCCAATCAATTTGAACTGGACGCACTTACCGGAATAACTATTAAAACCCTGGAAGATGTACTAACAGCGGTAAAAACCCTCCATGCTGCCGGTCCAAAAATCATTCTTGTTACAAGTTTAAAAACTCCGGATATGCACGCAGAAATTGGCATGCTTGTTTCCGACGGGAATGATGTATATAGAATCAATACTGATGAACTGTTCTTTAAAAATGTTGTATTTATGGCTGGTTCGGGGGACATGACAACATCTATTTTTCTTTCACGGTATCTAACAACAAAAGACATTTGCCTTAGCCTGGAACTAACAGCAGCTTCAGTATTTGGGATTATGGAAGAAACACAGAAACAAAAAAGTCATGAGCTGTTGATCATTGCAGCCCAGGATAAAATTGCTTCCAATGCAACTCCCTTTAAAGCAGTCAAGGTGTAAGTAATTTTGTTTAAGGACAAACTGTTCGCCGAAATACCGTATAACCGCTTTCCGGAATTTATCTCCGCACAGGCTGATCGTTTTACCCTGCTTCGTTCCGTTCTTGACGACTGTTCTCTGTCCCATCAAGTTCTGGAAATCGAAGACAAACGCCATATTTTTGTCGGCGGTCCGTTGGATTCAGGCAAACTGATATTTACCGCCCATTATGACAGAGCTCCTCAAAGCCCCGGCGCCAATGACAACGGAGCGGCGGTTTTTCAGTTAATTAAAACCATGCTTAACTTTGGTTTCCGGAAAAACGACGGAGAGGTACTGTTTATTTTTACCGACGGGGAAGAACTTTCAAAAGGCGAAAGCCTCCGGCTGCAGGGATCTTACAGTCTGGGACTTTTCCTGAAAAAAAACGGCATGGGAAACAGTCCCATATTTTCTTTTGATGCATGCGGAACGGGAGATACCCTGATCATATCAACCGCTTCAGAGGAACTCCTGAAAAATGAAACCGGAGAAGGAGCCGAAACAGCACGCCGAAAAGCTCAAGCCCTTAGACGAACAGCTTTGGAAGCGGCAAGGACAGCACATCTGGAAAAAGTGCTGCTTCTTCCAACTCCGTTTTCCGAGGATGCAGGCTTTCTCCTCTCCGGCATGACAGCTCAGACCATTACCGTTCTGCCGCAAAATGAAGCTGCATTGGTAAGAGGCAACGAAAAAAAATGGTTCACCAACAAAGACCGGCGTCTGATTCCGGAAACCTGGAGAAGTCTTAACGGTCCGGGCGACAGCCCTCTCAGGCTTACTCCCGAACACTGGAAAATCATCCCTGCCATTGCCGAAGCGTTAGCAACAGGAAGACTATGAACATATACGAAACGGAATGTGAAGCAAAAGTAATATTCTGCATCACTCAAACACTAACAGGTTTCTTTCACATTTACTCTCACAAAAACACAGAGCCAACACGAGATTTCCAAATTGCCGCTTCAGGCCAACAAGATCACTTATTTGAATCTTGTGTCATATTGCTTGTTTTCCTGTAAAATATCTTCGAGTATTTTTTTTGCAACCGTCTCGCTGTGAATAAACGGATCAATTAGCAGGGATTGCAAAGCCAGCTTCTTGTCACCTGTTGCAGTCGCATCCGCCGCCATCAAAGCAATTCTACCGTTGAGCTCACAAATCGCAGCAGCGGCATCCGGTAACCGGCCAATCTTTGTATGTGCTACATAATTAGGTCCAATTACGCCGCATGTTTCTACAATAATATCCGGCGAGATATTTTCTATTGTACCGCCGTTTACCGTGTTTAAAGCGGGGAAATATTTCGGGTCACCGTTAAACATATATCGGCTTATCTGTGTACTCATCCATCCGGTCCTTCTCTGTTTGATAAAGTTTTCGGCAGAACCCTTGTCAAATATTTTCGAAGCGATTTCCGCCCAAGCACTTCTATCTCTTCCGCCAAACCAGCTCTTCACCGGGAATGGGTACAGCCCGCAGCGTTCTTCATTACTTTTGTCAACAGACCAGCAATAATCTGCAACATGGCTATCCGCAGGGGTAGCGAACAAACCAAAAAGTTTGTAAACTTCAGTGCAATACTTGTATCCTGCGGGGATTGACGACAATTCAACCGTGTCCAGAATTTTTTTAAGCTTGGGATATAAATCATCACCAGTCTTCCTGTCACGTACATCCAGCAGCCACATCATATGGTTTACTCCTGCTTGCCGCAAAGTAATATTATCGGCTGGACACATAAATTCTCTTTCCACCGGATCGGCAAGTTTGGTACTCTCGTCCCTGTCCGTCATACCCAGTATCTGTTCCAGTGCCATTTGTACAAGTTCATGGCCGTAACAATACCCTACTACATTCGTTTTACTGTGCCTCATCACAGCCGCTTGAATCCTTGAAAGCGGATTGTTGTCAAGAACCAGCCATGCACCTGGGCAAAGTTCTTCCATGTCAGCTGCAATCTCAAGCGCCAGTGGGACATGCCGCATTGCCATTGATAGCCCAGCAGGGCCGGTTGTATGAAACTCATACGGATTCAACCCGTTCTTTTGGCAGATTTCAAGTTCCCTTGCCCAGGCATGCATGTAATTGACAGCTGCGAACATATAAACTACCTTCGCATCCGGGAGCATTTCCCTCCTGTCAGGACTGCCAATAAAATCTACATTCCAATCCATGATTTCGTTCAGCTTCCTGCCGATCGACAACACTTCATTGAGCCTCTCTTGTTTTCTGTCCACCAAAGCAACTGTACAGCCTTTAAAATCTTCAAACTTGAAAATTTCCTGCAAGAAAAATTCCGTATACTGGCTCCCAGATCCGATTAAAACAACCTTATTCTTCGCACTCATTCTTCTTTTCTCCTTATTATAAATTATTATCTATTCTTAGCATTTTTACGAACATAATTAATCAATATTGCAATGACAACGATTCCGAATATGATCTTCCTGACAGGCTCTCCCATCTGAATTGTCATTAGCATTGCCTCAAGAATCGTTAAGAAAACAACACCAAGTGCAACGCCACCATAGTTTCCATCCCCTCCAGAGAGTGAAACACCTCCTACAACAGCCGCTGCTATAGAAGGCATTATATACCGTGCTCCGGTTTCCAGATTATGGGGCGATGACATATAACCAAGTAAAAACACACCGGCAACGCCGCATACAAGACCGGACACGCCATATGCCAGAACCCTGACCTTTCTTGTATTAGCGCCCGAAAGCTCCGCCGTCAGCCTGTTTGAACCCACGCCATACATAATGCGTCCTATCTTTGTTTTAGACATGATAAATACCGCCAGCACCGTAACAATTATCCAAATAAAAATCATATTGGGTATGGACAGTGTTTCACCATATACAAAATTCGACAGAACGCGGGGTGCAGTACCTGTCGAAAAACCCTTTGTGTAAGCCAGCATGACTCCCAAAGCAACACTGCTCATAGAGAATGTCATGACCATGGGCGGAATTTTCAAAACAGCGATGCCGATACCATTTAACAAACCAAATGTCGTACAAGCTCCCAGCGAAATAACAAGAGAAAGCAAAAATGCATCTTTTACCGTTGCATTTATTTGGGAAATTACAACCATGGAAAATTGAAGGATAGAACCTACAGACAGATCTATGCCTCCACTGTCCGTAATCATTACAATGGTCTGCGCCAGCGTAATGATTCCCAAAAAAGAGGCGATCATAAGCAAATTCATGATATTCCCCGGCTCTGCGAATCCGGGAGAAATGATCTGCCCAACTATTAATAGTATGACAGACAACATAAGCGACAATAATATATTGGAACGCAAAGCTTTTTTAACAAGGTTATTTTTCATTGCTACCTACCGCCTCAAACAACGCGTTTCCTTAAACTCGGTATCGCCGCTATAAACAGTGCTACTATGACTATTAAGCCTCTTATCATATCCTGCAAATAGGATTGAATGCCTGCATAGTATATAATATTTGTAACCAAAATCATTATGCTGCCACCCAGTGCAGCACCAAACAGTTTGCCAACACCGCCCGAAAGCGCGACACCGCCCATTATTGCTGCCGCTATAGTCGTGAGCGTATACGGATTTCCCATCCTAAAATCCCCCGACCCGGTCTGCGCAGAGATAATGATACCTGTAATCCAAATAAAGGCGCCCGAAAGCAAAAAGGCGAAAAACTTCATTAGTTTTGGATTAATACCACTGGCGGTGGCTGCGTTTTCATTGCCACCTACGGCGTAGATATACCTTCCCAACCTGGTTTTAGAGATAAACAGCCAAATCAATGCCAAAGCCAGCAGGATAAATACAGTCATTGGTACAATGCCGCCGATCATGAAAGAATAAAAACGCGGAAGCCACTTGGGTATATAGCCTCCTGGCACGGGAAGTACCAGGAGGGTCACACCTGAGAGTATTGTGGAAACGGCAAATGTTGCGACCATCGCCGGCAGTCTTAAATAAGCGACCAGAAAACCGTTGAGCGCGCTTATGATCATCATTACAAAAAAACTAACAACGAATCCGAAAACTACTGAAACACCAGTATCTCCCATCGTAGCAGCTAAAAGACAATTCATTAATGAAATAGCGCTGCCTATAGAAAGATCAATGCTGCCGCTAATGATAACAATACTTTGTGCTATCGTAGCGACGATAATTGGCGTGATTACCGATAAATTTCCATATATCTTGTTGGGCGTAAAGAAATTTTTATCCATTACGGCGTTCAGTATGAATATCATCAGGAATAAAATACCCGCAGAGAATAGTCTGCTTTCTGTTATTCCCGAAAGTATGCTTTTTTTATTTCCCATATTTACTCACCTCTTTCGGCATGCATATGGAGCGCTGCTTCCATTAGTCTTTCTTCGCATAAATCCTGTTTGTCTACAATTTGCACAATTTTTCCTTCAAACATAACCAGCACCTTGTCGCAAATATCCAGCAATTCGTGATTATCACTGGCATATATTATTACAGACTTGCCTTCATCCGAAAACGATTTACATATTTCATACAATTCAAATCTTGCTTCGACGTCTATTCCTTTTGCCGGATCAGACATAAGCAGCACATCGGGAGTTTGATTGATCCACTTTCCTACAACAACCTTTTGCTGGTTACCGCCGGAAAGATTATTGGCTTTTATCTCGTAATCCCGCGGTATCAGTGACAGCCTGTCTATCAATGACGCAGATACTTTTCTAAGTTTTTTATTATTTACAAAAAATGGAGACCGCTTTTTACTGAATTCAGGAAACATAAGGTTATCCAATACTTTGTGTTCTAAAAACAAACCTTCCCTTTGCCTGTCGCCCGGAACCAAAACGACACCGGTTGAAATAGCCTGCCGTGCGGAATGCCATTTTGTCAGTTTTTTCTTGTAATAGATTTCCCCGCCAGTCGGTTGCATATATCCAGATAACACCAGGAGTAATTCTTCCTGCCCCATCCCCTGTAAACCGCTGATTCCAACAATTTCACCTGCTGTGACATCAAAAGTTATATTATGCAATACGTCTTTTAAATTCAGATTATTTAATCTCAATATTGATTCGTCTCTTTGGACGCGTACTTTACGTGCGATGCTTTCTTTAACTTCTTTGCCTGTTATTGCATTCAGAATTATTTTATTTTGGTCTTTTTCGTTGATATCTTTTATATTAATTGCACTTACCGTTTCGCCGTTTCTTAAAACAATAATTTTGTCGCAAATTTGAGTCACTTCCCAAATCCTGTGTGAAATAAAAACTATGGCCATACCGTTTCGCTTTAGCTGTCTGATAACTTCGAAAAGCATATTAACCTGTGCAAATTCCAGCGGCGCCGTAGGCTCGTCCAAAATAAGCAACTTTGGCATCAGGGAAACTGCCTTGCAAATCTCAACTAATTGTTTTTGGGCGGGAGACAATGATTTTGCAAGCCTATTTTCAAAGCCAGTCAGTTCAAAGAGCTTCAGTACATTTTTTGCTTCCTCCACGCACTTTACATCGTCTATTAAAACACCCTTCATTTTTTCATTGCCCAGGCATATATTCTCCCAGACTGTCATTTCGCTTACTAAACTCAAGTTTTGATGCGCCATGGCGATGCCCATCCTGCGTGCCTGAATGGAGTTTTCAGGTGCGACACAATGACCTTCAAAAATGATTTCTCCGCCATCAGCTTTGTAAAGACCCGCAATAATACGCGACAACGTCGTTTTTCCTGAGCCATTCGCCCCAAGAAGCCCGCATACCTCACTTGCGTCTATGGAAAAATTGGCACCAGCCAGTGCAGTAACGCCGTCAAAGTGTTTTTCAATGTTATTTACCTTTAGCCTATTCATGGCAGCATTCATTCCTCCGGGCTAAATCCACAGATATGATACAACCGTACTCCCTCGTCAGTGTAAAGGGAATACGGCCGTATGAGAAACTACTCGAACAACGCGTCAAGCTGCTCTTCGCTCAGCCATTCATCCGGAATATAGGGATCAAGACGCCCTTCAGTAACAACATACTGCTTATAAAAATCGTCAAAATTATTCTCGTCAACCTGTTTGACAATAGCATAGTGGTAGGTATTCCCGTTAACCAATTCACCTTTGAATGTTTTACCTTGTGCGAGTCTTACGCCGAAGCCAAGCGCAGTCGCTCCGATTCCAGGAGGGTTAGTTACGCCAAAAGACTTAAAATTAGGATATTCCTCTCTGATTTCATACCATGCTTTTAAAACTTCAACAGGAGTCTCGGAGGTTGTGATAACTCTATCCAGCTTCCTCGCTGACCGCAGAGCATTGAAAAGCCCCAGCCCCATACCGTCCATAGACAGGATACCTTTAAGGTTGGGATTTGTTGCGAGTAATTGGGAGGCAGCCATTTGAGCACCAGGATAATCCCAGTTGCCTACAGCGTTACCAACAATCTTTATGTTAGGGTATTTTGCCAAGACATCCAGCCAGCCACGTACACGGGCATCGTTCGCCGGATGGCCGGGTATCCCTTCGATATATACAACTTCACCTTCTCTGCCGACCGCATTTGCCAGCCATTCCGCGTATCTGCTTCCCCATGCATAGTGATCTGCAGCAACATTGAAAACACCTCTTGCGGAAATTTCCTGATCGAAGGCGACTACGGTAACGCCCTTTGCTACCGCTTCTTCCACCACTTCGTTCAAACTATCCGCCGACATCGGATTAATGAGCAGTACGTTCACTCCATCGTTTACCATATTACGGATTTGTGCAATTTGTGCATTTAAATCAAATCCTGCATGCTGAACGATCAGATTGCCCGTTACCCAGCCTTTGCCCTTATAGTACTCAAACAATCTGGTTATGTCCTCGATCATTTGTGCTCTCCATGGATACATGAAGGTATTTGAAAGCCCTACTTTCAAAGCCCCTGTTTCACCATCCAAGGACGGCGAGTCTCCTTTCGGCGCACACGCAGTAAATGCAAGCGTAAACATCAGCAAAACCACAAAAATTGAACTTGTTTTTTTCATTTTGTTTCCTCCTGATAATTCTTTTTTGGTTAATTAGGTAACCTTCTTAATTAATTAAGGCATAACAAACTAATTTTGTCAATGCTTTTTTCCTGCTTTTTCTACTTTTTGCTATGACAACTCCAGGTGCCATTTTTCCAGATGTTTTGACATATCGCCAATATCAGGGCTTTTTCCATGCATAATATAGAAACTGGACATGGCGTTGCCATATACATTACATACCTCTCCCCTTAGTCCCAAAAGACTTCCAATAGCATAACCTGCGTTAAAATTATCTCCACCTCCTGTCAATAACTTGGGGGAATTATTTAACTGTGTTAGAAGTTTGTATATTTCACCGTTTTCGCATGTGTAACAATACCTTCTGCAATGTATCACAAGCCTTTGAACATTTATTTTAGCGGCCAGTTTTCGGCAAAGCTTGTCGTAATCATTACCTTCTAACAAGCCAAAATGCCTCCCAAGCTCCAACGCCTCAGTTTCATTCAGGCTAAGCGTGATATATCTGATTTTTGAAAATTTTCCCAGCAAATCCATGATTCCCCGAATATCCTCTTCAGTCCTCCGCCGGCAATCCGAAAGATCAACAATAATTTGTCTGGACATGTCCTGTGTTACGCAGATAAAATCATAGACACACTTCCAAAGCAGTGAGGCATACCCCAGTTCACCCCAATTTACAAGGCCGAGCATATCAGTTTCCGAAAAAACATACGAGAGATTCTCATCACCGACCGCCGCCACGACTTTTTTCCACACATCGCCTAACATATTCACTTTAGGTGAAAGTATTATTTTTCCGTCATTAAACTCTAGTGAGATGGCAAGCGCATTTTTATGATACGAGTAAAGTTTACACTTCCTTTTCAGTTCATCAAATACCTCATCAATCCTTTCCTTTCCGTAAAGGCCGATCGCATGAGTTTCAACTCCACATGTGCTTATGGCATTTGCGAAAATGGCGCCATTGCCGCCCACTTTACTGAATTTTTCATCCAATTCCAGACTGAAACTTAGCCTGTCCATCTTTGTAATGTATTGCCCAAATTCGGTTATCGTTTCTATGTAATTCGCTGTTTCATTATCATTGTTTTTTATCACTTTGCATATTATATCAGCACAGCCATCAAAACCCAGCGTAATCCTCTTTTTCCTTAGTTTGCCGGAATCGAGGCAGCCCAGCGCTTCCTCAATCAACTTTTTCATATGCATTCCCTGCATAGTTCTAGTTCGTCATTTTACGAGCAGCGGCTTTGTCCGCATATAGCTTTACTTCGTCGTAGTCCCTGATTAGTGAAAACGGAAAATTCATGTCCGGTTCACTTTTTACAGCCCGTTCCATCACCTCTTGTTTGTGCGAACCAGTTACCATAACAAGAACGTTTTTTGCCTCAACTATTTCTTTTATTCCCAATGTGATGCCTTTTGTGAGGTTGTGCGTCCTGTCAAAATACTTCATGCCGATCGTTTTGCTGGTCCCACTGAGTTCCACTACTCTGACACTATCCGAAAGCAGTGTACCCGGTTCATTGAACCCTATATGCCCATTCATGCCAATGCCAAGCAATACAAGATCCAACCCGCCGTTTTTACTGATAAAATTTTTAGCTTTTTCACATTCTTCTTCCATATCCGTACTCATCCCATTGAAGAAAAACATCCTCTCGCCTTCCGATACGGAAAGAGGTGTTAAAAAGTATTTGGAAATATCATGCAAACAGCTCCCCTTATCATTAACTCCCAATCCAACCCATTCGTCCAGGGATATAAACTTGAAACGGTCTGCCGGGTATTTATTCTGTTTAGCGTCCAAAACCAATTTATTTAATACAGGAACAGGGGAATGGCCTGCACAAAGGCAAATTAAAGCATCCGGTTTCTTTATCAACAATTCTTCAATTTCTCCGGCGATCACTTCTGCGACTTCGTTTTCGTCTTCCAGGATTGTAATATTCATAAAATCTCCTTTAAAAATAACTATGCCAGAATGTCTTTCAAACGTTTCTCGCAAACAATAGAGGCGCATCCGATCAGTTCAGGGTATTCCGACAATGCCTTGTCACACTGGATGTGAAACATACTTGTTCTCCGCAAATTACTTTCAATCTCCACAAGTAGTTCGTCGCCAAAATGCTTTGTCAACAGTCCGCCGATAACAACGAGGTCAAAATCAAGAAACACGGAACAATTGGAGATCATAAGCGCTATTTTTTTTGAAATATCGCTTATGTAATTTTCTGTGTCTTTTTCCTTGCGTATCGCAGCCTTGACAGCATCTCCACTGATCTTTTCTTCCATCCACCCTTTAGGTGCTTTCCTTGTTTCATAATCCTCATTAAATGAGGTATAGGCGATCTCTCCTGCGAAATTATTAATCCCCCGCCGTAGTTTTCCGCTCAACACAAGACCGGCACCCAATCCGACCCCCAGCGAGATATAAATCAAATCTTTTGTTTTGTCCAGTTTTCTCGCTCTAAATTCCCCTACAGCAGCAGCATTAATATCATTCTCAAGGCAGACGGGCATTTTCAATGCTTCTTCGAGGCATGCCAATATACTTGTACAATTCGTTTTATCTTTTAATCCGATGCTATATGCATACTCAACCGTATTGCACTCAGTATCCACAGTCCCGGGCAAACCAAGACAGATACCCAGTATTCTACTGTGATCAATTTGATACTCTTTTATCATCTGCTTTACCAGTGTGTATACAGTTCGCGCAAGCAGCTTTTCAATCGGGAAATCAAGATCGCCCATTTTGCGGCCGATAAGTTTCCCTCCAAGGTCGACCAAGCCGACCCGTACCTTTTCCTCTTGAAAATCAACACCTATTGCATAGTACGATTTTTCGTTCCTGACCAAAAGGTTTGGCTTTCTCCCGACATTTGATTCGCCTTCCCCCACACCAACCAGTATGTTTTTTTCAACAAAAGAATCTACGATTTTGATTACCGTAGGCGCACTGATCCCTGTTAACCTGCATATTTCCGCTTTTGAATAATACCCACCATCATCGAACAGGTCATAGATAATTCTTCTGTTTCCTTCTTTTATGTGGGCAGGTATAAACCCCCGTTTCGACATGAAGTCACCTTATCCTTACCAATGTAAATTTCTGCCAATACAGTGCTATTATGGCAGTAATTTTTCAGAAGTGGTATACATCCATGCCTTATGCCTTATAAACCCCTCTGCATATCGCACGCCGCATTGCAGCCCGCGAAAATGAGCGACTGTTCTTACAAAATCCTCGAAATCCACCCCTTTTTTTTCTAACAGCCACTTCAACACAGATTCGTGTTTCCACAGCATTTTAATCTTTGTCTCCATTGTTTTTGTGATATCGACATACTCCTCAGGAGAAAAATCGATACCGGCGAATGTATCCATATAATAGATTGGCACCGTCTTTTCTATTGGTTTTTCCTTTGTTTTGTAGTGATAAATCGACGCCTTCAGGCTTGCCTGAACAGCGAGTTTGTTTACGGCTATGAGATCCGGGCTATAATCATTTGGTGCGTGCGTAATAATTACATCCGGACGGATTCGCCTTACAACGTCTACAACTTCATCCTGCACCGCTCTTGAATTTCCATCCAGTTCAAGATCGTCGATATCCAGGCAAATACAACGTGCCCCTATCAGATTCGCCGCTTCTTTGGATTCTTCCACCCGGATAGGACCAAGCTTTTCCGGCGGTATTTCTTCGCCGCCTTTATTGCCATTGGAAATATGACAGAGTGTTACTGCGTCTCCCCGATTGGCAAATTTTATCATCGTACCGGCGCACAATATTTCCATTGTTGCTGGATGCCCTGTAATTACCAACACATTCATCATTACATAACCCCCATATGCACCAATACTTCAGAAATGTAGCGAAGATCCTCGAGAAGTTTATCTTTTAGCGCACTTTGCTCCGCTATTTTCATTACTGTTTCATATTCTTCTTTCAAAAGACGAAAATCAGGCAGTCTGGGCTCTTTAACGATACTTTTGAAATTATCATAGTATATTTTCCTTAACGCCGTTTCAGGCAGCGCTATGCCGTTGATTTTCATATCCCATGCGTTGAAAGTCCTGTCAGTTTCCAAAAAGGTTCTTATCGCGTTTATCTCGTAGGGTGTTTCTCCGAAAAAACCATTATCAGTGCCAAAAATGATCCTGTCCTGAAACTCAATAAAAAACGCTTTCCAATCATCAGGATTGTTGGAAAAATCAATGTACATCTCCGTACCCGGTGTAATATCAATAAAGGCATTGCGATGTTTTTCCAAAAAAGCTTTCAGTCTTGGCATATTGACAGACAGGAAAAAGAAATGTGCCAATATCATCTTTAAACGCGGGTGACGCATAAATACATTTGTTACTTCTTCAAAATATTTTTCAGGATGCACATAACTGGAATCGTAGGTCCATCCGTTTTGTTTGGCGATTTCCGGCGCATTGTCACCATCCCAGAAATTTGCCGGATCGCCGACATGATTCATAACCGGAATATCGTTTTCTTCAAGATATGAGTACATAGGTTCAAATTGCGGAGAATCAAGTGCCATGTTCAACTGTTTCCGCACCGATGGCTTGGCATCATACATTTTGATGCCATCAACGCCCATTTTATACAGGAATTCCACCATGCCAAGATAATCCTGACTTTCAGGTTCAATACCGACTGGTCTGTGTATGCCGCCGAAAACGTATGTTTCGCCGTACTGCATAAGTTTTAAAATCATCCCGATTATATTGCTTGTTAAAAACTCATCACTCAGTCTGGGCAGGCACTGAACGCACATTCCTCTCAAGCCACTCTCCGCAAGAACATCGTTTTGGTTTAATGCCCTTTTGAGAGTTCTAACGTGTATATGGGCGTCAATTATGGGAATGTATTCATGCTTTGTGATAGCATCACTTTTACTATAATAAGTCATTGCATTTCCCTCCTAATTTCAGATTAATTAACTTACTTTCTTAATTATTTAAACGTATACAATCTGGTTTGTCAAGATGTTTTTATAGAATATCCTTCCTGGTAAGATGGATCCTTTTTGATATGTACATCTAAATAATATTACACAGTACTGGGGTACCTAAATTTAAAGAACACCATATATAGCGTACTTTGGCATACTTTTTTACACTGGGAAGTCCAGTCTCCCACTGGCTTCATCTAACCACCACACTGATCTCACACAAAAGCCTATCCAGTTTTTGTATTAACCCGCCGGATATTTTTTCCGTCCCAGAACCGGAATTTTTTTTATTCCCGCCAAAGAAAATGCTGTTCATTTTATCCAGAATTCCAAAACATTCCTGCAGCAAAGCGCCGAATTTTCCCGGCAACCTGTGCACAGAAAGAAGGGCAAGCCTTGAAAACATGATCAGCCCTGACATTGTTACAGCCCTTTGTAAACCCAGAAGCAGACTGCCTTCGGCAACAATAACAGGACCGGCTTTTAAAAGAACTTTCCCAAAGGGCGGAAAAAGATTGCACAAAGTGATCATAGCCATACTGATTATGGTAAACAGCGGCCGTGTTTTTACTTTAAATACCATTGCAAGAAACCAAAAAAGCAAAAACAACGCCGCGCGGAAAGGAAGCTGCGGTACAAGCAGGAAAACTGCTGCCAAAAACACGCTCAAGCCTGCGCGCAAAAGATTGAGCGTGTTATTAACATTATGTAACACGGCGTAAGCCCCAATGATAGTATCATTTGAGGATAATGTTACAGATCGTTTACCGGCTATTGTATTTTCCCGTTTCCATTTAAGCCATTCCGATTGTTCGGAAAAGTTCATTGCAAAAAATCCCAAAAGGCCGCCGCTTATTATTCCGGCCATTAAAAAAGGCGGTGTAAGGAAAAGGATACTATCGCCGAATAAAATGAATCTGGCCAAAACAAGCTGGGAAACATTGGACATAAAGGCGCCTGCAATACTTGTCCCAACAAGGCTGGCCCTGCGGTACAGCAGCGCCATGGTAACAGCAGATAATGCCGTACCTGTCAGAGAGAATATCAAAACATAGGAAAAAAGCGTCCCGGTAATCAGCGCCTGTCCGGCAACTTTTACAAAAGCCAGCAGGAAAAAGTTTTTTATCGAAAAAAATTGAAGCGCAATAAGCAAAGGAAAATTCGCAAGGCCTATACGCATAAAAGGCAGCGGTTTGGGTATTAAATAATCCAGGGCAGAAAGAAAAAGACACAAAGCCCCCAATAGCGCAAGGTCTGTTCTTTCATCATTCCGGTTCATGTCTTTCCATTAATTACCAAACTACAGCATCAAGAGAAGCCCCTTCACCTGACCGCTTATAGTAATCAGATTCGGTCGAGTATGCAGGTTCTGCATGATTCTTATACTTCCTGTTGGCTGATTCAATGCGTACAAACACAGCATTGGGAAGGCAGGCAACCCACTGGCCTCTGCGCTGCACCGTTCCGGAAGTAACACAGGTCTGGTTGGTACAGGGAGAAGAAATTACCCGGGTTTTTCCGTCCTTTAGTTCAACGGTTGTATGTCCCAACGGACCGGGAACATCTACCTGTACACTTTGATTGACGGGATAAACCCAGCTTTCGTTTTTTCCCTGAATAACAATGTGCAGAGCTGCTTCATTTTTACCGTATATTTTGACAGTACAAAAAACAGTAATTGCCACCGTCAGGAATAGTACAACAAAATCCAAAAAACGCAGTCTTAACAAAAGCGTTCCAAAAAATCTAGACACCTACTACTTCGGTAACCTCGGGAATTTCTTCTTTAAGGTATTTTTCAATTCCGTTTTTCAGGGTCATGGTAGCCATGGGACAGGAGCCGCAGGCGCCTGTAAGTTTGACCGAAACTTTACCGTCTGCACTGACGGAAACAAATTCAACATCCCCGCCGTCGGCCTGAAGGGAGGGACGAACATTATCAAGCGCACTTTTTATTCTTTCCTCAATCATGGTTCACTCCTGACAATAATATACCAGACTAAATTAATAAGATCAATGTAAATTAAATTGCTCTTCTGTCAGGCCGTAGCTTTCCGTCTGTTTGTTTCCCGCCGGTTCCACATGGACCATGATATCAAAAACATTGTCAATGCGGGACTTTACTGCGTTTTCCACTTTGGATGCTATGTCATGCGCTTCTTTTACGGTCAGCAACGGATCTACTTCGATATCCAGGTCTATATCCCAAAAAGCGGCAATGCGCCGCATCCTGGTCCGGTGGGGGTTTTCTACCCCAGGCACAGATCGAACCGTTTCAAAAAGCAGCTGATAGGATTCATCGGCTGCAGCGCCGTCCATCAGCTCATTGTTGGCTTCCATAAAAATGCCCACGGCATTTTTGATCACCCAAAGCCCCACCAGCGCAGCAGTTGCAAGCTCAATTGCCCCTATATTAAAAAATATTGAAAAACCCAAACCAACCAATACACCAACAGAAGTCAGCACATCGGCTGCCATCTTTTTGGCATTAGCCTTAAGCATGGCAGAACCGGCTCTTTTTCCAAACAGATACTGACTCCAGGCCAGGAGAATATTTATTACAATAGAGATGATCGTTGCAACCAAAGCAAGACCGCCGGGAACATCTATCGTTTCTCCGGTAATTAAACGCTGGACTGAGCTGAGAATCAGCTGTCCCCCGACAAAAAAAAGTATTGTTGAAATGAGTGTCGTCACAACCGTCTCTGCCCGGCCATGTCCCCAGGGGTGACTTTTATCCGCCGGTTTCACGATCACTGTGGAAACTATCAGCGTCATTACCGAAACAAGCGCATCCATGGATGAATCAATACCATCGCCCAGGACAGCAAGGCTTTTTGCCTGCAACCCTGCTATGATCTTCAGCAAGGCAAGAAATAAATTGCCAACCAGAGCTGTAATTGAGGCGATTTTAATTAAAGAAGAACGGTTTTCGGTCATATTATTTATATAAAACTGCACAAAACCTAATCATGTTTAACAACGCACTCAATTCCCAGGCCGGCAAGTACCTTACGCAAAACCTGCCCGCTGTTTTCCTCCAGCGGTCCCAAGGGAAGCCTCACCGGCCCCGAAGGAAAACCGGCCCAATTCATTACAGCTTTAATCGGAACAGGATTCGTTTCGATAAAGGCATTCTTCATCAGCGGCAGAAGTTCATAGTGGAGTTTCCGTCCTTCTTCAAAATTACCGGAACGGCAGGCGCTGACCATGGCTTTAACTTTTTGCGGAACAAGATTCGAAATTACCGAGATAAGCCCATCTCCCCCAAGGGCGAGGAGCGGCAGGGTAATGCCGTCGTCACCGGAAAGCACCCAAAAAGGATTGGCCGTGTTTTTCCGCGGCTTGGCAATACGGTCAATTACTTCCATTATCTGATTAATATCTCCGGAGGCTTCTTTTACCCCGGCGATTCCCGGAATAGCGGCGATTTTCTCCATTAATGGTACAGGAATATTACGCCCTGTACGGCCTGCAATGTTGTATACGATAACAGGCAATCCGGCAGCAGCGGCAATTTCAAAATGCTTCCTTAAGCCCGAATCGTTGGGTTTATTATAGTAAGGAGTTACAACCAGAGCTGCATCGGCCCCCAAATCCCTGGCCCTTTTTACATAACCTTCCATGTGCTTTGTGGAATTTGATCCGGCTCCGATGATCAGGGGAACTCTGCCTTTGTTTTCTTCCACGGCAATCCTGATTAGCTTTTCTTCTTCATTGTCATCAAGGGTAGGAGTTTCTCCGGTCGTACCAAGGGGAACAAGACCATCAATTCCCGCCTCAATCTGGATATTGATAAGCCTGCGAAATCCATCGTAGTCCACATCCCCGTTATCCTTCATTGGGGTTACAAGCGCAGTATAGGCGCCTTTAAATTCCTTCATTATTATGGTTCTCCTGTTTTTTGTTTAAGACAACATATCTTTTAATACATCATCCATGGTAAAGACTCCCTGCCGCTCTTCCCCGCTTCCCGAACCGGCAAGCCATTCTGCAGCAACCACAGTGCCGGAAGCAAATCCCTCCCGGCTCCGTGCCGTGTGGGTGATTTCTATAGTGTCTGCAGGTGAATCAAAAAAAAGTGAATGCCTGCCCGGTATCGATCCGTAACGCTGGCTGGCAAAGTGAACCGTGTCTTCGCTCAGTTTTTCTCCAACCGGTTCGCCCCATAGCACTTTATTTTTTCGTCTCATCACCGCAAGTATTTGTTCCATAAGTGTCCTGGCCGTTCCCGAAGGACTGTCTGCTTTTTTCCGGTGATGTGTTTCCACACCGCCTACATCGTATTCGGCAAAGGGATCTACCATAGCAGCGGCATAACTTGCGATACGGTAAAAGAGGTTTACTCCCAAAGAAAAATTCGACGACCAGAGCAGTGCTGTCCCGGCCTTTTTTACGGCAGCAGAAACCTCCTGCAATTCCTCATTCCAGCCGGTGGTACCGCAAACTACATTTTTTCCCAGGGCGGCGACAGCTTTAATATTGTCAGGCGCTGTTTTTGGCACAGTATATTCAATAAACAAATCGGGGTTGCCGGCGTCATCGGCTGTCGGAGGAAATGACCGCAACAAAACTGCTCCGCTTAGAGGCTGTACATCGGGAGCAAAAGGATCGATTACAAGTGTAATTTTATGACCCCGGCTCAGAACAGCGGTTTCTACCATTTTTCCCATTTTTCCGTAACCTATTAAAGCTATATTCATTTTGCTTTCCTTGTCCTGGTTGCCGCCGGCTTTTTTGATGTTTCAACAGAAAAGAAAAATCTGTGAAGTTCCTGCACGATTGAATCCGCTTCGCTGTCATTAACAATAAAAGAGATGTTTACTTTGCTTGCCCCCTGAGAAATCATTTGAACCTGAAACCCAAGTTTACGGCAAATGCCAAAAGCTTCATGAAGTATTTCCGAAGAACGGCGTATATCACCTATGACTGTAACAATGGCTTTACCGGTTTTTACCTCCACTCCCGCGTACTCGGAAAGTTCCCGGCATACTATGGAAAGATCCTTGTCTGCATCCAGGGTAAGAGAAACGGATACTTCGCTCGTTGCGATCATGTCGATGGAGATACCCGCTTTTGCAAATTCCGCAAAAACCTTTGCCAAAAAGCCGCTCTGTCCGAGCATACGGGTGGAAACAATATCCACAAGCGTTACATTTTTTTTGCTGGTAATTGCACGAATCAGCGATGCATTCTTAACAGGTCCCGGCTCTATCCTTGTACCGGGAGCTGCGGGATTAAAGGTATTTTTAACCAGTACGGGGATTCCTGTTTGAATACATGGCTGCATGGCACGGGGGTGAAGCACCTGGGAGCCAAAGTAAGCCAGCTCTGCAGCTTCATCATAACTAACCAATTCCACAGGCTTTGCTTCTTTTACCAGCCGTGGATCTGCACTAAGGATGCCGTCCACATCTTTCCAAACCTGGACTTCGCCTGCTTTGCATGCAGTGGCGATTATAGTGGCGGAAAGATCGGATCCTCCCCTTCCCAATGTGGTAATATTGCCATTTTCATCTTTGGCAATAAAGCCGGTAACTACCGGCAGCGTCCCTTCGGCGGTAAGTATGCGCATAGCTGATGCAATGCGTACATAGCTTTCTTTGCGGAGTTCCGCCTGACCAAAGGATGAATCGGAAAGAAAACCCGCATCCCAGGCATCCAAAGCCCGGGCTTTAATCTTTTTACTGCAAAAATAGGCGGCGGCAATGCGAACCGAAATCCTCTCTCCAAAAGATACAAGGCAATCTTTGGTTCTGCCAGTCAATTCTCTGGTTAAAGAAATACCTGTTAGCAGACTCCCCAGATCCCAGAAAAGATTTTTAATCTCTTTCTGGAGGACATTTCCCAAAGCCAGTTCGTTAATTGTTTTCAGGTGGAGTTCTTCTATCGCTTCTATAGAAACAACACCCTTTTTTAATGCATTGTTGGCGGATTCCAGCAGCAGATCCGTCGTATCCCCCATTGCAGAAAGAACAAGTATGGGCTTTTGTTTAATACGGCTCCTGACGATTTCCGCCATATTGACTATGCGTTCGGCATTGGCCACAGAACTGCCGCCGAATTTCATTACTATCATATTTTAAATTTTAACAGAATGTTCAATATTTCTCAATTGTCAGTTGTTTCAGTGTCAGTTGTTTCGGGCCCACGCACCGTCGGCATAAACATAGGTACCGCTTTGCCTTCCCTGGGAAATAAAGTAGGTATCAAAGCTGTCGTCTGTAGAAAAAAGGAGGTTCTGGTGAGTATCGTAGTAATTTATTCTTTTGGCAAAGCTGTTATTCTTTGGTTTATTGTTAAAAACCCGCTGCCCAAGTTCTTCCAGGGCGCCGGGAATGGTAATATTATTAAGATCGTTATTAAAAAAAGCGCCGTCTCCAATCTTTGACACTCCGGCGCCGATGGACAGGATCGTGATCTGGTTCCCGGCAAAAGCACCCTCCCCTATATCTGTTACTGCAGAAGGTATAGTAATCCCCGATAACTGGTTTCCAAAAAAAGCATAGTCTTCAATTACAGTTATCGATTCGGGAAGTTCAATCGAACGGAGTTTGTTTATCAGAAAGCAGCCCCGCGGTATTGCGGTAAGGCCGCTGCCTATGGTAACTTTAGTCAATTTATTGTAGGCAAATGCCCCAAACCCCAGAGAAGTGATATTGTCACTTAACACCAGTTCCGTCAGTTCGTTTTCAGTAAAAGCTCCCTTGCCGATTATCGTAACACTGTCCGGAATGGTAACGCTGGTCAATTCCCGCTTGGCAAAAGCATAATCCCCGATTGCCGTAACAGGCATACCGTTAATCTCCGCGGGAATTACCACTTCTTTGACATAACCCTTGCATTTGACGATGGTCAGATTTCCGTTGTTTTCTTCCACGGTAATGGAAAGCCCTGACGACGACTGGGAAAATACTCCGATGATAAAGAGTGCAAAAAAAACCATAAAAATGAAAAAACGCTTCATATTATAGTATAATTATCGCAGAATTGTTCTGATTGGTAAAGTGATTTATTAAAGCAAAGGGTGTATATTTTTGTATACATATCTTGTGTAAACGATTTAATTAAAT
>WRIB01000032.1 GCA_009782955.1 Treponema sp.
GTATGACTTCAACCATTAATGTCATGGCTTAAGTATAGCGTATTCATTAATTGGGGTCAAGTTTACGGCCTCGACGTGGGAGCCTCATTTATCCCCAAGTTTCCAATTCGCTCCGTAAGGGAACATTGTACCATTACGCGGAATTGCGCCGATGTCAGGTGTTTTGCCGGTGGGGCGGTATTGAGCATCTACCGTGCCGCGGGCGTTGCCTGATGATTGTACACGGCCTTCCCGTCTTATAGGCGCAGGTATGGTTCCGTTTACAAAATTTCCATTATAATTGACCGGTTTGCCGTTTTCATGTCCGTAATACCCGATATCACGGTATTTAGTCTTTACAAATAAATTGTCGGTAAAAAAAGAAGTGCTTGCATCGGCATTATCAACAGGGTAACCATACATACCAATACCGGCATCAGCGCCAATGACCGTATTATTATAAAACCTTACCGCCTTGCTCCACAAATTCATTTTTAAACCATTCATGCCGCCAATCACAATATTATGATGAACAATATAATTTAACGTGTAATTGTCCGTATAAAGACCAAAACGAAGTTTGTCAAAAGCGCCCTGATTGTTCTTGTTTCCGCATACAATAAAATTGTTGTATATTTCTGTACCTCCGCCGTCAGAACCCCATGCGTAAAAAGCCCCGCCGTCACTGTTTAAGGTAGAATGATTCTCAAAATAATTGTTGCGAATTATACAGCGCTCATAATCGGCATGATATTCTTCCGCTTTTATTATTGAAATTTCAAGTTTATGAGCGCTCCACTCTGTAAAACGAATATGTGAATGTGCCGAATTTATTATTGTATTGTGCGAAATTTCCAGTCTTTTGGATTGCCTTACATTTATTCCATAATAAGGAAAACCTGTATAACTGGTGTTATGGACGATATTATTGGTAAAAATATTGTTTTCACCTTCCAGAATAATTCCGCTTCCCGCTGTTGGACCAAACTCACATCTTTCTATACGGTTATTCGAACCTGATACAATCATTCTGTCTGCTTTTGTCCACCATTGAAAACCATTAACGCCATTGAGATAAAAATGCTCGGCATAATTTATACGGCAATTTTCCAGCGTGCTGTTTTTGGTATTCTTCATAAATATACCGCCGCCGTATACAGTAATATTTTTTATGTTTACAAAAGATGTATTTTCTGCATGAATTGCTATGCCATTAAAATGCCTCATTGTAAGAGCGCGTGTATCCGGTCTGCCGTTCCACGGCGGATAAAAATACAGAAGATTAGTCTGCCTGTCAAAATAATATTCACCCGGCGCATCCAGTAGTGATAACGCTCCTGTAATATAAAAAGGATTCCCGGGATGGGGAGTGTACGGGTCACCGCCGGAAAGTGGATCGGGATTTGTTATTTCGCTCGCCAGCTTTATTGTTCTGCCGTTAACTGATTGAACCAATGAAGAAGCTGTTTCCCATGATAAGCCGTTTTGTCCCGGACAAATAACTACTCTTGCGCCGATAATGGCAGAAGGTATATTTTTACTTGCTGTTACTGTGTTTTTATTTGTACCTCTCCCGGCAATATCGCGTTTATAATCATGTATCATAGACATAGAAGTGCCCATATTTGGGTATCTTGCTTCTACCATAGAATCCCTGTCAGCAAAAAGCTGGGGGAATTCTGTATCTATGTCTTTAACATACCGGCTTATATCTGCAACATAGATGTTTTTTGCGTGCTGCCTCCATTCAGGTGTAATTGAAACTGCCGGTGTCAATATAACTTCAGCGCCGGGCATTGCGGTTAAGGTAACAGGTCTTCCTGCTGTGCCGCCTGGTATCTTAAATCTTTCATAATAAGTGCCGGAATCGACCAGTACGGTATCGCCGGGTTTGACATAATACATTGCGTGCGCGATTTTTTGGAATGGACGGGTTTGTGTGCCATTTCCGTTATCAGAGCCATTACTTGCGCTGACATACAAATTCCGTGTGCTGTTATTGTTGGCTTCACCAACAGTTGAAATCACGGAAGCCGGGGTATAATCCCATGTTTCCATTGTTATATTGATACTGAGGTTATCAATATAGAAAATTGTATTTGTGGCACTGTTTTCCCATGTATTTAAATACAATAATGTATCTCTATGAGCGGGAGTAATAACGAGCGTATTACTCATCCTATACCACACTCCCGGTACTGCATTCTTTAACTGTGCCACTATAGGATAATCCGGTTCGTTATTATATTGCCATTGCAGTTGTCCTTCAGCTCCCATACGCATAACATCTGCAGAAAAATTGATTGTTATCTGCTTTCCCCTGTATGCAGCCAGAGAATAACTTATCACATTCCAGTCGCAGTCTCTGCCATTTATCTTTATAACATTGGTTCGTCCATCCAATGGAAGATTGACAATTTCATAACTTGCAGCATTCGACCTAAATCCATCGACAAGCGCAGTATTGCGGGCCGTGCTTACCCGAACTTCCTGAATGTTTGTCCGCGGCTTTTGTGAATATAAATGTACTGCCAATAATACATTAGCCATTACCGTTAAAAATAGGGCAGCTCTGCGAAGATTTAACATAAAAGTTCCCCTGATTATGCTTAATATCATTATAGTACACCGTTTCTGAATTATGTGGTATACTGTATCAGGAGAAAAAATATGGCAAAAAGCGGCGGAACCGTCATCGCAGACGCATCTAACCAAAAAAGACGTATTGGAGTAGTGGTACCCGTGGGAGCTTTAAGAAGCAGCGAGAGTACCGGCGTAGGAGAATTCCTGGATTTAATTGAATTTGCCGGTCTTTGTGCTGATATGGGCATAGGGCTTATTCAAATCCTTCCGATAAACGACACAGGTTACGAAAGCTCGCCTTACAGCGCGCTTACTGCTTTTGCCCTTCATCCCCTGTACATAAGATTAAGCGCCCTGGAGGAAGCAGCTCCTTTTTCCGGTGAAATCGCAGCATTGGGAAAAAAATACGGCGGGAAAGAACGGTTTCCCTACTATGAGCTTTTAAAAGAAAAAATGGAATTGCTGCGGAAAATCTATGGAAGTAATAAAAAGATCATTCTTGATAATGCAAAAACCGGCAGCCTTGCCGAATGGATAAAAGAAAATTCATGGGTCATATCCTATGCGGTATTCCGAAGGTTAAAAGAATCCAATCAGGAAAAAAGCTGGAAAGAATGGGAAACGCATCGTGAAGTATGCAAGAAAGATATAGAGAAGCTATGGAATGATCCGGCCTTTGAAGAAGAGCATTTATTTTGGGCATGGTTACAGAATGTTCTGGACAGCCAGTTTTCCAAGGCGGCAAAGGCAATACGGGAAATGGGTATTTTGCTTGAGGGGGATATTCCCATTTTAATGAACGAAGATTCCTGCGATCACTGGATCAACGGTGATGTTTTCCATTCCGAATTGTCTGCAGGAGCTCCGCCCGATATGTACAACTCGGAAGGCCAGAACTGGGGTTTCCCGATTTATAATTGGGAAACCCAGGCCGGAAATAATTACCTTTGGTGGAAAGAGAGATTAAAAGCTGCAGAAAAATTCTATAGTGCCTATCGTATCGATCATGTTTTGGGATTTTTCCGTATCTGGGCTTCTTCCCGGTACGATACTTCTTCCACACTGGGCCGTTTTGTTCCGTATACTCCGGTTACCCGGAATGATCTGGAAAAACTGGAATTCACCAAAGAACGGATACGCTGGCTTTCCATGCCTCATATCCCTACAGAAGAAATTTGGGACGGCTTACGGGACAACTGGGGACATCCAACTTCTGCAGGGGAAATTTCTTCGGAAGCAGAGCGGGTTATCGATCTTGCCCTCGACCGGATTGGCAACGAAGAGCTCTTCCTTTTTAAGGAAACCATTAAGGGAGAAAAAAGCATCTGTGCTTTGGGACTGCGGCCTGTTTCTGAAAAGATGTTAATCAAAGCATGGCATAACCGGTTGTTTTATGAATATGAAAAAGACAAATTTTTTCCTGTATGGTATTACCGTGATTCCCGTGCTTATGCTTCCCTTTCGGAAAAAGAAAAACTTGCACTGGAAGAGGTTCTTTTAAAGCGTCAGGCTGAATCGGAAAAGATATGGGAAAAAGAAGGGAAAAAGCTTCTTTCGGTATTAATTGAATCTTCTTCTATGCTTCCCTGTGCGGAAGATCTGGGAGCAGTACCGGAGTGTGTGCCGCGGGTTCTTTCCCAGTTAAAAATACTGGGGCTTAGGGTAATTCGCTGGTGCCGCCTTTGGGATGAAGAAGAACAGCCTTATGTGCCTTTTGAGGAGTATCCCGAACAAAGCGTCTGTACTCCGTCAGTACACGACAGTTCAACCCTGCGTGAATGGTGGGATGGCGAAGCAGATCAGAAAGCTTTTGCCGGTTTTATCGGAAAACCTTCACTGCCCAAAGTGTACAATCCCGGTACAGCAAAGATTTTTCTAAAGCATGCCGCAGCCGCCGCTTCCCGGTTCCGTGTTTTCCAGATCCAGGATATGCTCCATTTATCCAAAAAGTGGTATGCCGCCGATCCTGCTTCGGAACGAATTAATGTTCCGGGCACTATAAATGATTTTAACTGGACATACAGGATTCCTGCGCCAATAAGCGAAATACGCGAGGACAGCGAATTAATTCGAAGTGTAAAGGAACTCTCTGAAATACAGCCGGCAAAGACGTGCTAAAAATCTACACCATTATTCGGGTAATACCATTATTCGAGTAACGTAATTGACTAGAATCATTATTTCGGTTATACTGGAAATTCCACGTGTACATTACCCGTTGAGCGGTTGTAATATAGTAGGAGGATTGTTGTATGGGCGCAAGGATTAGGCTCAAAAAATTCGGGACCAAAAAGCGGCCCTATTACCGGATAGTGGTAATGGATAACCGCGCCCCAAGAGACGGAAAAACCATTGAAGAACTGGGTTACTACCATCCTATTGAAGCTGAGGACAAACAGATAGTGTTTGATGCCGACAAGGTTAAAACCTGGATTCAAAATGGCGCTACAGTAACAGATACTGTACGGAGTATTCTGAACAAAAAGAATCTCTCTGTAAAATGAAGGTGAATACTATTATGGAAAAAGATTTTGTTGAATATGTCGCCAAATCTTTGGTTGATAACCCCAGCGATGTTTCAGTTAACCTTGTCGAAGGGGAAAAATCTACCATCCTGGAGCTCCGTGTTGCTCCGGATGACATTGGCAAAGTTATCGGCAAGCATGGGCGCATAGCCAAGGCCATGCGAACCTTACTCCAGGCGGCTACAGCCAAAAGCGGCAAGCACACGGTTTTGGAAATCCTGGACTAGAACTTTCCATTCCGGTTAAGCATCGGATTAGAAAAATGACAGAGCGTTTTGTTGTCGCACTTCTGGGCTCTCCCTTTGGCCTTACCGGACGAGTAAAAATTGAATCCCTGTCCGGGGAAAAAAACCATCTTTTAGAACTGCAAAAAGTAACACTTCGCAAGGAAGGGCTGGAAAAAGAATATATAGTTGAAGAAGTATTTGCTTTTCCGCTTTCATTTAAGCTTAAAGGAATCAACACCCCTGAAGCGGCCAAAACATTAAGGAGCGCAGAAATTTTATTTTCCAGGGATCATGCGGCTCCCCTTAATGAAGGGGAATTCTATATCGAAGATCTGCGGGGTCTGGATGTAATTGCTGAAAGTAACATCGTAGGAATCATTAGCGATGTAATTGAAGGGGGCGGCGGTTTTTTGGCAGAGGTTCTCCTTGGTTCGGGAGAAAAGAAACTCGTTCCTTTCAGGAATGAATTTTTCGGCAAAATTGACCTTGTTGCCGGCACTGCTGAATTGGTAAATGTATGGATTCTGGAATGAAATTTACCGTTCTGACCCTGTTCCCGGAAATTACAGACGCTTATTTTGCCAGTTCAATTATGGCTAAAGCATTGGACAAGGGAATTATCCGGTACAGGGCTGTGAATATCCGGGATTTTGCCATGGATAAACATAAAACCTGCGATGATGCTCCTTATGGCGGCGGACCGGGAATGCTCATGCTGGCCGAGCCTTTAAGCCGTGCCCTGGAGTCTGTGGGTGTTATTCCTCATGTTATCTATTTATCGCCGTCGGGGCGGCCTTTTACACAAAAGCGGGCGCAGGAACTTGCCGCCCTGGAAGAAATAGTACTTATTTGCGGCCGTTATGAAGGCATTGACCAGCGGATTATCGATACCTATGTGGACGAGGAGCTTTCTGCAGGGGATTATGTGTTGTCTTCCGGGGAAACCGCAGCTTTGGTGGTTATTGATGCAGTATACAGACTGGTGGATAAGGTAATTACCGCAGAATCGCTTGACGAAGAAAGTTTTTCCGGAGGGCTTTTGGAGTACCCCCAGTATACACGGCCAGAAATTTTTGATACAATTAAAGTTCCTGAAATTTTGCTGTCGGGACATCATGAAAACATACGGAAATGGCGTCTGAAGAAGCGGGTGGAAAAGACCCTTGCTGTCCGGCCCGAACTTGTGGAACGAGGTTTACGGGAAGGATTATTTGATGCTGAAACTGTAAAACTTATAGAGGAAGGAATTAGAAACAATGAACGAGATAAAAGCGATCGAAGCCGGTCAGATGAAGGCTTCACTGGACAATTTTAAGATTGGTGATACCGTTAAAGTCCATTTTAAAATCGTGGAAGGGAAAACCGAGCGTATCCAGATATATGAAGGCCTGGTAATTGCCATGAAAAATTCAGGTATTGGAAAAACCTTTACCGTTCGAAAAAATTCTTATGGTGTCGGAGTTGAACGGGTATTTCCCATTCATTCACCCCGTATTGCCAGAGTGGAACTCGTACGTCCCGGCAGAGTCCGGCGGGCAAAATTGTACTATATCCGCGATAAGATTGGTAAAGCCGCCAAAATTAAGGAACTTATTGTAAAAAAAGGCGCAAAAGCCAAAGCAAAGGAAAAAGAGAACCAGGCATAATCTCCAAGAGGATTAGAAGGCAAGATTGAAAATCCCCGCTGAGCCTCAAAAAAACGCCTTTATTCCAAAAAAAACTGCAGAAAATACCGGCAAAGTTGTTCGTGTCCCGGCCAACATAACCAATACAGCTGATGCCGCAACTAAACCGGTTGCGGCTACCGGTAAACCGGCTCTTTTACCGGGAAATGCAGCCGCAAGCCTGGCGAATCTTCTGTCTGCACTTAAACTGCCGCATGATAATCTGTCTCGTTCAATAATTGCTTTTGCCCGTTTTTTTTCCCTTCCCCTGGAGCCAAAATTCCTCAATTCACTCAGAAGGGATGTACTAAGCCTGCCGGATAAAGGAATGGCCCTTCGGGAAGCTGCGGTACTGGGCTCGGCAGCTGCGGCAGATAAAGGATTAAAACTCGGCAAAAAGGCACTTGGCGAATATGCAGCTGCTATTGAAGGCTCATTAAAGAGTTTTATCGGGAAAAGTACGGAAGAACCGGAGATTAACCGGCAGATAAATGACAGGGAAGACGGAGAGCAGCAAAAACAGGACACTTCGCAGAACCCGAAAGGCGGAGGTTCTTTTTCGGAAAATGAACATCGAAAAGACAATGACAGGCAAAAAGACACGGCAAACGGTAATTTAAAGCGTCAGGTAACGGAAATACTTAACGAAAAGCCTTTACTCGACCTGATAAACCGAATTCCCGGAAAAAAAGGCCGCTGGATAGTTATTCCTTTTTCATATAATCAGGATGGCTTTGAATTAAATGTTTCTCTGCGTATATTATTATATGAAAATAATATTTCTTTTGCAGAATCTGTAATTATTGAACGCTTAACAGCAGATATTAATATAAAGAGGGCGGGTGAAAATATAACGGATTTGGCCGGAGCAGAAAAGCAAAGACGCTGGATTATCAGCCTGGAGAAGCCAAAATTGGCTTTGGCGGACAAAGCTGTATTAACCGGCTGCCGGGTGAGTGTTTTTTCTGAAACGGCGGCGAATTCTCTATCGGAAAAAAAACGGTTAAAGCGGGATTTGGCAAAGGCTTTAAACATACCTCTTGACGGGGTAGAAATCATGGAAAAACCGCTTCTTTATGCCGATTCACGGGAAGATCACTTGCGATCGGTGTATGAGGAGGTATAGAATAGATCCAGGAAAAAAGGCAGCAGCAATTGCCTATACTCCGCCCGCACCGGCGCCGCTGCTTTTGGCTGCCGGGAGAGGCAGGGACGCTGAACGTATTTTGGAAGAAGCGCATAAAGCCGGTGTTGCCATAGTGGAGGATGCAGGGCTTGCCTCTTTACTGGAAGCTGCCAGGCCGGGGGATTACATCCCTTCCTGGTGCTGGGAAGCAGCGGCAAAAATACTTGCTTTTGTGTTAGCAAGGGAAAATGAATCTTTAGAATGAACGGGATGAAGAAGCTATGAAAAAAATCGAAGTAAAAACCCTTACCCCAGGTATGGTTTTTTCTGCCCCGGTATATATAGAGGGAAATAACCTGTTGGTTCCTGCCGGTATTGCCATCCGCAAGAAAGATATCGATCATCTGATTAACTGGGGTTATACAGTTGTTTCTACGGAAGGGGATCCGGTACAACCCGCTCCTGCTGAACCAATCCTTGAACCGGTTAAAGAAGAAATTCCGGAAACGGTTGTTGAAGATGAAGCTCTTCCGGGTCTTTCAGGCGGTACAAAAAAAACAGCGGGAAATGTACTTTCTTTGGTTGATGTTCAGGAAAATAAAGGAGCGTATCGCAGTTATATTGATCTTATTGAACGGCTTGATTCGGTCTTTTCCAACAGTAGTTCCGGAGTTTCTGTAGAACCGCGGACAGTCGACAATCTAACCGGACGGCTGCTGCAGGCAGTCAGAGAGGAACGTGACCATATTATTGGTTTTATCCTGGGCGGCGAGGTTCACGGACATATGTTGGCGAAGAATTCGGTTAATACTGCTATTTTAGCCTCCCTTATTTCCATGGAATTAAGGTTTACCCACCATAAGGTAATGCAAATAGTTACCGGCGCTCTGTTGCACGATATTGGGATGCTCAGACTGCCCAAGGAAATTACCGACAAAACCGGCGGACTTTCCGAAGCAGAGCTCCAGCGTATGCAGGCGCATCCTTTGTATGCCTATAAAATTATTACCAAAGAGCTGCTTTATCCTGAAGATGTAGGTTTGGTAGCACTGCAGCATCATGAACGGTGGGACGGAGAAGGTTATCCCAGGCGTATTTCAGGTTCCGATATTGATATTGGAGCACGCATAGTATCTGTAGCCGATGCTTTTGAGGCCATGGTCAGCGAAAAACCTTATCGGAACTCTATGATGGGTTACCAGGCTATGAAAAACCTGCTTTCCGACAATTCCAGACGTTTTGACCCGGATATTCTGAAGGCTTTTATCAAAACTATGGGGATTTATCCTATCGGTTCCATTATTTTACTGAACAACGGTGTAATAGCCAGAGTTACGGAAGTACAGGGAGATGCCCCGTTACGTCCCAAAATCCGCATATTAATAGATGAATTTGGCAAAATGTTCAGGCAGGATGAGGGTGAGGTAATTGATCTTCTTACAGAAAAGAGTCTTTTTATTGCACGGGCTCTGGATCCAAAGGAACTTTCCAAGGGACGTGGCTAAAACTGCCAGAATCGTAGGAATAGAAGGAGAATTGCAGGCCGCAATAGCTTTGCAGGAAAAAGGTATGCAGCTTATTGGCCGGAATTTCCGGTACAAAACAGGTGAAATCGATCTGGTATTGCTGGACGAAGAAGATTTGGTTTTTGTGGAAGTAAAGAATTGGCCTGCAAATGGTCTGGAAAACCTGGAGCTTATGATAACCCCAAAAAAGCAGCATCGCATAATAGAAACTGCTAAGTATTTTCTTGCCTCTCATCGAGAATATAAATATAGATCGATTAGGTTCGACATTGTTTTTTTACAACCCGGCGAACCAATGGTCCACCTGGTGTCAGCATTTACGGAGTCCACATGATTGCGGTGGAAGAGGACATTTTTCCCCTGGGGGAAAATGATCTGCCAAATAAATTAAGTCTTCTCAAACAAAAAATTAACGATGATGATTATTTGTTTGAAGCCATTCAGCGGATTGCCCAGGTACTAAGCAATGAAATCACCGGAATTCCGGGAGGGAGAAAGGGTGAACGGACGAGATAACCGAGGCCGCCGCAGACCATTCAGAGGACGAAATTCTGAACGTTCAGCTCGATCGTCAGGAGGGGAATCCATCATTGCCGGACATTCCGCCAGGCGAACGAATGTCCCGAACGAATATGAACGTATTTCACCTCCGGTACCGAATACCGATCTTTTGCCCGTTTTAAATTGTATACGATGCGGTTTACCCATTACGGAACCTTACTTGGCGCTTTCAGACAGATACAATGGGGAACCTGTTCATTTTGATTGTGTTATGGCAGAATTGACGGAGCAGGAAAAACCGGAAACAGGGGATGTACTGAGTTATATTGGCGGCGGCCGTTTCGGGATTATTCATTTTAATAATGGAAAAGGTGAGCAGAAAAATTTTACAATTAAAAAGATTCTGGAATGGGAAGATAAAGAAAAAAAGGCAAAATGGCGCGATGCTATTGCTGACCGGTATTCTATAACATGAATGCAGAAATAGATAATCTGGATTTTATTTCCAGCCCCAAAGTTGTCGAAAATTATAAATTTCTGGATGAAATCGGGGTATTTAAACATATCGAAAGGCTTAATAAAGAATTACTGGACTGTAGTAACCTTCTTTCCGGCGCTGTTGATATTTTTAACAAGATTTCCATTACTGAAATACTGGACGCTGCGGTTTGGAAGATTTCTGATCGGTTTTTGCCTTCATTTATTACCTTTTTGTGGAAACCGCATCAAAACCGGAATGATGTAACCATAAAAAGCTATAAAAACTACAAACCGGTGGATATTAATCTGCCTGTTCAGACTATTGCGCCTTTTATCCCCTTTTTTACGCGGTTTCCAAAGCCTGTCGCTTATGAAATATTTGAATTTCAGGAAAAAAATCTTGATCCTGTAATTCTTGACAGGTTAAAAGAACTTGATCCTGAACTTCTTATTCCGATAATGGGGCCTTTTGGTCTTTACGGTATTGTATTGATTGGAAGAAAAATGATTTCTAAAGGCTATACCCCGGATGAACTTTTTTTCCTTGAACAGCTTATGTCTTTTCTTTCTCAGGCTGTACAGAATAATCTTCATTATGAACATTCGGTAAGGGATGTTAAGACAGGGCTTTATAACCATGGTTATTTTTTAACGCGTCTTTCCGAAGAAATAGCCAGAACCAAGAGAGAAGATGCTGTTTCTTCGCTTTTGGTTATGGACGTGGATAAATTTAAAATTTTTAACGATACCTACGGACACCTGGCAGGAGACCGTGTTTTGGAAAGTCTTGCCTTGACCATTAAGCAATCTTTGCGGACCGGAGATATTCCTTCTCGTTTCGGCGGAGAGGAATTCACGATATTGCTTATCAATACTCCCCGTCAAACTGCATGGTTAGTGGCAGAACGGCTGCGGAAGTCGGTGGAAGAAATGAAAGTACCCTGGGAAATTCCGTTGCCTCAGGTAACAATCAGCCTGGGATTGGTAAGTTTTGACAGCAAAATGGATACCAATGCTGATGAAATAATTTCCCGTGCCGATGAAGCTTTGTACAAGTCGAAAGAAAACGGCCGTAACCGCACAAGCATCTGGGGAGGAGGTCTGCTTTTCAGGATTCAACACAGCCGGGAGAACACGGAAGATAAACAAGACCCTGACATTGTGACTGCGTAAAATCTAACTCCAATCAAAGGCTGCACAATAATATGTATCCCGGTGGTTGTACAGGCCGTCGTATGCTTCCATGGCTGCTTCGGGCTTTACTACATGACTGATAATACGTTTAGGTTCAATGGTTCCTTTTTTTATTAATGAGGCAAAACTTGCAAAGTTCCGTTCGATGGATTCGCGGCTTCCTTCTTTTTTGCTGAACGGGTAGCGGCCGTTAAAAGCGCCAATAAGGGTGATCATATTCATGTGCAGATGGTTAAAGACACCGGTAACATTGCAGGTGTAATCCTCTCTGGGAGAGCCAAGCAGCAAAACCTGTCCGTTTTTTCCGCAGCACATTATTGCATTGACAATCCCTTCGGATCGGCCTGTTGCATCTACGGTGATGTCCGGAGGGGAACCTTCGCTCACTTTCGTTCGTTCGGCGGAGTATACCGTTTCTCTCCCAAAAAAACCGGTAACGGCTTCTATCTGTTCCTCAGCTGGTGCTGCAAGAACATTTTGCAAACAGGCATTTTTTGCATGAGCTGCACGGTTTTCTACGGTATCAACTCCCAGTACCTGGACGCCGGAAGCCTGGTAGAGAAGAGCCGTTAAAAGACCTACTATACCAAGACCAAAAACACAAACCGTGTCTCCGAGTTTTAACTCGGCAGGAAGTATGCCGTTCATTGCCACAAGACCCAAATGAATAAGGCTTGCGTCAATGCTATTAAGTTCATTAAATTCATTTCCAAGCTTAACAACCATTCCCAGGCTGCTCATCGTTTCCACAGGGAACCTGAAAAATTCCTGGTGGGGACCGCTGTAAAGAACTCTGTCTCCTTTGGCAAAGTTAACGCCGGTTCCGGTATTTTCTATCTTTCCAATGGAAGCATATCCGGGGTATACCGGATAAACGACTCCTTTTTTAAGACCGTATACTCTGGACAGTTCCGTACCCGTGCTTATCAGCGACGCCTCGTTTCTGACAAGTATTTCTCCTTCTTTAAGCGGACTATTATCCAGTTCTTCCGAAACACAAACAACCTGGCCCTTGTTAATGATCTTAATGTTTCTGCTTGTCATAAAATTAGTATAACATATATAATAAATTTTATTTGAATAAATTTCGGGGAAACTGCTTGGAAAAAGTAAAAGCCGGTTATATAGAAGGGATAATTTCCGTAATTGTCAATTTGGCATTGTTTATCCTTAAAATGTGGGCTGGTATTGTATCCGGGTCAATTGCCCTGGTTGCAGATGCATGGCATACGCTGTCTGATTCGTTTAGTTCGATAGTAGTTGTAGTTGCCGCAAAGTTGTCGTCCAAAAAAGCCGACAAGGAACACCCCTTTGGACATGGGCGATGGGAATATATAGCTTCTCTTTTTATAGCTTTTTTCCTGGGGATAATAGCCTATGAATTTTTTAAAAATTCGATAATAAGATTTAACTCAAAAGAACATATTGAATTTGGATTAATAGCAATTATTGTAACAATAATATCAATAGTAATTAAGGAATTACTGGCTCAATATGCATTTTATTTGGGACGAAAAACTCAGAATCTAATTGTCAAAGCGGATGGCTGGCATCACAGAACCGATGCATTGTCATCTGTAGTTGTTTTAGTTGGCATATTTTTTGCAAAACAGTTTTGGTGGGTTGATAGTGTCCTGGGAATTATTATTGCATTAATGATTTTTTATATAGCATTTAAAATTATGAAAGAAACGATTGCTAAAATTCTGGGCGAAGAACCCGGCGATGATTTGGTTAACAGAATAACCAGTGAAATTGTTAATGCCTACCATGATGATTTAAAAATACATCATTTTCATGTTCATAATTATGTTTTGCATAAGGAATTGACATTGCATATCAGGCTTAGAAAGAATTTGACAATAGAAACCGGGCATAGAATAGCTTCTGTTATTGAAGAAAGAATAAATGATAAATTTGATGTGGTTACGACAATTCATGTTGAGCCATTGGAATGAGGCTGCAACGGCTCAGCTATCCTGTTCGCAGTTCTGCGCGGAACACCGGTACAGCTTCGGCGGCCGATCCCCGGCGGCCTTCTATGGCATAAGCCGCTGTACAATGCAGGGGAATTTGCCGGCATAGCGGACTGTCTTTGTTTATGTCTTCCGATGTTATGGGCAAAAGAAACAGGTTTATCGTTTCTCCGTACAAAACTTCGGCAAGATAATTGATATCCAGCCTGATTTGTTGTGCATTTTTCAGAATTTCCGGATCAACTAAATCCTGGATCCACTGGATATACCGTGCATTATTTACATGACCGTTATAGTCGATGTCGGAATAACATGCCCGGCGCAGAACCGGTTCTGCGGCAGAATAATCCTGTGCCGCAAGAGACGGCGGCGGATCGTTACCCTGCAGGTTTTCTCCCGGCAAAGCATTTATCCCTTCGTTGGGCGGAAGTTTTTCCGCAGCAATCTGGGGACGTAAAGGACGCCGTTTTTCTATGTCAACAACCAGCCATGCGCTTCTGCCACGTACTAAGGCATTGTCGAGACACTGACTGTTTTCCCGGTCTGAAATATCGGCAGAATAATGGATATCATAATCGCGGATGGCAAATAGTTTGTTTGTACTGCGTGGCCATGTTCGGGTAATTATTTTTTCTTTGTACCGGGGACGACAGGCCATAAAAACAGAAAGCCGGGAAAGTATCCAAACTGTACCGCTTTGCTTCATTGCTTCCCTTCCCACTCCAAGAATTTCGGCGTGGTTAATTGCCGCTTCCTGAAACAGATCAAAAGTGGAGGCAATGGTCAGGCCGTCACTTTGATCAATTCCTGCAAAATCGACAGTAGATTCTTCATTAAAAATGTTCATAATAATATTCCTTTTTACTTTTCCCAGAATGCAGTATCTCTGGGAAAGACAGTGTCCCAGTACGGGTTAAGATTATGATTCGCATTGGCATAAACTTCATAGTGCAGCTCTATTTTTCCTTTTCCTGTTTTTTCACGCCGGGCGTTTTCCGCTTGTATTGCCTTTGCAAGGGCATCATTCCATTTCTTTGGCACCGCATTGTCCTTATCTCCCTGTTCAATCAGTATTGGTGTACCGGGGGCGATCTTGTCCAGATGAACAATAAGCGAGAAATCGTCTGCCGGTTGTTCCTTTTTAAAACGTTCCGCCCATCCGGCATTGCGGCCATAATGAGCCCATGAGTCAGGAAAAGGCAGGCTTACCGGAGCCCAAAGTACCGTCGGAACAGGTTTTTGAATGATTTCCAAAAAATGCAAAGCTACCTGACCTCCGTTGCTGTGACCCCATAGAACGATTTTTTTAAAGGAAACAGGAAATGTAATCCTGTCAGCCCGGGCGATTTCCGGACTGAAAATATAATCCGGCGTTTCCAGGCTTTTATAAAGCTCTATCGCATTTACTGTAGAATAAAACTGGTGAAGCTGCTGCGGGGCAGGGGCAGGCGATGAAGAGCCGTAACCAAAAAAATCCGGCGCAATTATTGCCCAGCCGTGCTGAAGATACCCTTTTGCCGGATTTTCCGTTCCTTTTCCGGTATAGTAGTTTCTTGGATTTTGATGTCCCCTCAGCATTATCACAATGCCCTTGATGGTTTCCGGCTTAATTGCCGGAATACTCAGCCTGGCGCTTACGGTTAAACCCATTGATTTGTAATTGACATTGTAAGCATGCTGAAGATTGTTTTTAAATGCTAATTCTTCAATTAATATAGAACTTGTTTTATAGGGATATGTTTGCAGGTTTTTCAGAGAAAAGTCTGTAAAACGCCGTTCCTGAGAAACCAGTAATGTAACCGGAATAAAAAGCACCAGAACACCCAGGGTTTTTTTCATTAATCGTACTATAATAAAAAAAATGGATTTCTTAAACCCCAATACCTAGAAAAAATCACTTAAATTTATTAAATTCAAAACATAGAAAAAAATTTCTGTTTATACATCAGGAGGCTAATATCGGAAAGCAGCTTGTTTTACTATTGGTGATTTTCACACTTTTGTCTCTGCAAAATATACTGGGATATTTTTTTCAAATACGGCAATATCAAAAAATGATTAGAAAATGGCTGGGGAAGGGTATTTTGGGTATTGGTCAAAGACGTGGTCTGTTTACACCGGGAGAAATAATTATTCTGGTTTATGACACAAGGGCAAATGCGGCAATTACCGTCCAATCCATGCGGGGTTATTCGATTTTTGTTCGTTTTAAGGAAAAATCGGATTGCCTGGGCCTTTCTCTGGAAGAACTGCGCCGGCTGGGTTTGGAAGCTGACCGCCATGATCTGGGGTTATGGCGTATCTTTTTTCGTTATAAACCGCAAAAGCTTTCCAAGCAAAAAGGTGCGTTGATTCAGGCAGTAGAAGCAGTTGCAAAGAAAATGGCGTCGGAAGTAAGTGATGTACCTGCGATACAGCAATTTTTGGCAGCGATGCCTTCGTCAAACATCATATCGGAGAGAGATAATGCCGGACAATATTAAACAACAGTTATTTGATACAGCAAAAAAAGTTTCTGTTTTTTTGGGCAAAGCTGCACGGTTTACTTTAGAGCGGCTGCTTGTTATATACAAAAAAGTTCTTCCTTTTTTGGAAAGGGCGGTGCGGATTATTTTAGATCTGCTGGTCCGTCTTGGCAGGCAGATACTGCCGGTGCTAAAAGCAATGGCGCCGTCTGTTCTGCTTGGTGCGGTGACTTTTATTCTTTTGTTCTTAACAGGTTTGGGGGATACAATAGGCAGGGAATTGGCTCTTCTGACAGGTATTGTTCCGGCTTTGTTGATTATTTTTGCAATTTGTTTTATTCCTGCTGTTTCTCCTGTACTGGGACCCGGAATAATAATTGCAGTAGCCGCAGCTATATTTACAGGAGAACAAATCGCCGGAGGAATGGCAAAACCGGTTGTTGCTTTGGCAGCTTTGCTTGCTCTTGATGCCCAGCTTGGCGGCAGTTTTATTCCTCCAAACCATGTCCTGGGCGAAAATGAGCCGGAGACAATAAGCGCCGGAGTTCCGGGGATCGTATTTACCCGGCTGCTCACCGTTCCTGCAGCGGTATTGCTTTCCTGTTTGCTTTCCTTTTTATAAGTGATTATGCGAAGCTGCAGACAGGCGGCTTGCCTCGGGGAGCCTCATTTCCGCTTGTCGTCAATCAGATTAATTCTAAAGTGAGCTGCGGTCATATCCAGTCCGGCTTCTTTAAAGCCATTTTGAATGTTTTCGAATAATTCCGAATAAATCGACGGCACCAGATCCACGGTCTTGGTATATGCATTAATCTGATAGCGTGCGTAAAAATCTTCCAGAGCGGTTTGCAGCACGAAAGGTTTTGGGTCGTCCAGAATATGTTTTGTTTTTAAAGCTGCGTTGACAAGAATTTCGTGTACCGTTTGCCAGGCTAATGCATAACAGAAACTAATCTCTGCATTCAGGATAAGTCCCTGTTCGGTTGTGGATGTGTGGTAGTTTATGATATTTGAAGTAAGAACCATACTGTTGGGAAAAGTTACATATTCGTTCTTGTGTGTTCGCAGCCGGATAATAACCGGAGACTTTTCTACCACAAAACCTGTTATGTTCTGTATTTGAATACGGTCCCCAAGTTTAAATGGCCGCATGTATGTAATAACCAGCCCTGCAACAAGGTTGCCTATGGCCGGGCCTGATCCAAAAGAAATGATAATGCCTACAAAAACCGAAACACCCTGGAAAATTCGTGAATCCGCTCCGGGCAGGTAGGGGTAAACCATCGCCACGGTAAAGGCATAGATTAAAAACCGGAGTATATTAAAGGTAGGATGAGCCCAGTCCGAATAAAAACCCGGGACAACCAGTTTTTCTTTTTCAATCCGGTCGGCAAAAAATTTAAGAGATCGGATTAAATACTTTGATACAGCAATAAACACTATTATGGTTATAATGTTGGGGATATAACGGATAATTCCGGCAATTACCTTGTTAATGGGGGCAAGTATATAACCCAACAGTGCATGGGCCAGATTGGAGGTTGGTTCAAAAAGACTTAAGACCAAAGGAATAGTAAGGAAAAGCTGAATGGCTATGACCACCCATTTTCCGATTCTGATGAAGAAATATATTGCTCCCGGTATTTGAGCAGCTTCCAGAATGCGGATTTTCTTTATGGTTAAAGCAGGGGAATATTTTTTTATTAAAAAAGCAGCTTTTTTCTGCAGCCAGCGAAAAAAGATTACTACAACCCAAATCAGGATAATCTGAACAATAACAAAGGCTGCTGCAACACCCAGCCTCAGGGTCAAGGCTGATGAGAAAATATCTCCGGAAAGCAACGCCAGTATATTTTTTATATTATCCATGTTAAATAATCCAGTTTATACTACCTGATAATTGTACCACTTTTTCCGTTGAGCGCAAGAGATGCTTTATCCAGCGAGCCGACAATGGCTTTGCGGTTTTTTCCGCCTTCCACAAACAGGCAGGCTGCCTGCACTTTGGGCAGGATACTTCCCGGCGCAAAATGCCCGGCTTCAATGTAAGCGGCAGCGACAGCAGCATCCATCTCGGCAATTTCTTCCTGATTGGGCTTGTTGTAATTAAGGTATATGCGATCCACCGCCGTCAGGATAATAAAAATATCGGCATTGACAAGGTCGGCAAGTTTTGCGGCGGCAAAATCCTTGTCAATTACTGCATCCACGCCCATGTAACGCTTGCCGCGGTACACCACCGGAATGCCGCCGCCGCCGCAAGCGATAACAACTTGTCCTGCATCTACAAGTGTCTTCAGGGTTATTTTTTCGTATATATCAATCGGTCTGGGCGAAGGAACGACACGCCGCCAGCCGCGTCCGGAATCTTCCGCATAAGGACAGCCTGTCGTTTCCATAAGGTGCTTTGCTTCCGCTTCGCTGTAATATCCGCCTACGGGTTTTGTCGGATGTTGAAACGCAGGATCATTTTCGTCCACCACCACCTGCGTTAACATTGCAACCACGGGTACTTCGTCGTAACCTCTGGCTACCAATTCTTCATCAATAGATTGCTGCAAATGGTAACCGATATACCCCTGACTCATGGCGGTACATTCAGGGAAGGGCATAAGCGGTGCCATGCCGTCTTTATAACAGCGTTCAAAAGCAAGCCGGATATGGCCTACCTGCGGCCCGTTGCCGTGGGCAATAATTACCTGATTTCCCATTACGATAAGGTCAACAATTGATTTGGCCGCCAACTGGCTTTTGTCAAGCTGTTCCTCCGCCGTATTTCCCAGCGCATTTCCCCCCAAAGCAATTACGATTTTTGACATGCTTTAACCTCTTTTTTTATTTTTTAAACGTAAAAGAACCAATTCTCCCGAAATAATTCCCACTATGGAACCGATCACCAGCGGAATTTTATCTTCAAGCTCGCCGTACTCAAGCGGTACGACCGTGAATACCAGCGTTACGCATAATAAAATCAGCGGCAGACATGCCGCAATTGTCAGCAGTTTCGGGCTGCCGGGCATTTTATACGGCCGTTTTAAATCCGGATCCATTTTACGCAGTTTTAAAAACGCCGGGAAAAGAGGCACATACGATAACAGAAACATTACCAGGCTAAGAGCGAAAAAATTCCAAAAAAGACGTTCCGAAGGGAATAAAGGGGCGATTAACAGAAGCGCTGTAGCAAGACCTCCGTCCATAAGCGCCGCACCGAGCGGCACCTGATTTTTTTTTGTAGAAAGGGCAAATATACCCGGCATACCGCCGTCCCGGGCACAGTAACGCGCCACAAAATTAACACCTACCACCCAGGACAATTGGTTGGAAAACATTGCAAACAAAATCATAATACCGATAATGACGATAAACCCGGACCCTGATACACCAAGTATAAAACTCATCGCATCCAGAATACCCATGGATTCCGAGATTTCCGCCACGGGGATAGATGCGGAAATACAAAAAGCCGCCAGCATATACAATGCAGTAACTACCAGCCCGCCGGTAAAAATGGCGCGGGGAATGTCGTGCCGTGGGTTGGGCATGCTGTCTATGTAGGTGGCGACGACCTCAAATCCCATAAAATTAAAAATGATTATGGAAACATAGGACAGGCTGCGCAGATCTGTACCCGGCAGTATATTTTGCATGGTAATGGGATTTGCAACGCCATTTTGGAAAGCGGTGTATATTCCTGCAGCGCCAAGGCCAATTACGATTACTATTTTAAGCATTGTGCCGATGTTGAGCAGCCATTTGCTTTCCGAAAGCCTTAAAAGACTGGAAATCGTAACGCTCCAGACAAAGCAGAGTTGTAAAACGGTGATTGCGTATACAGGCAGATCTCTGCCAATAATAAGCTGCAAATTGTCGGTAACCAGCACCGAACCCGAAGCCATCCACAGCGGAAGGTTAATCCAGTAGTACCAGGCAACTCTTGCGCTCCATTTTGGTCCGAACGCCCGGTTTACCCAGTTGTACATACCGCCTTCACTTTCGTAAGTAACACCAAGTTCTGCGGACATAAGGGCGTATGGAAGGCAGAAACAGAAAAGCAGGAAAATCCACCAGAAAAACTGGCTGTTGCCTATCGAAGCGGCAGGTGCAGCGGCATCTACCGCCAGAACCAGGCATACCACCGCCAGCACGCAGTCAAAAAGTTTGAAATTCTTTTTAATTGCCACGGCGTGCCTCCGCAATTAACATAAAAGAACAACTCCTCACTGTTTAAGTGAGGAGTTGTTAATTCAACCAATATAAATAATTATTTTGGCTGTTGCTGTGTAATACAGTGAATATTGCCTCCGCCCAGCAGAATCTCGCGGGCAGAAACCCCTACTGTTTTCCGGCCGGGGAAAGCTTTTTTCAGCAATTCCTCCGCCTGTTTGTCCGTGGCATCATCCAGCAACGGAAACACAATCCCGCCGTTTGCTATGTAAAAATTAACGTAAGATGCAGCAAGCCGGTCACCTTCCATGCGCGGCAGTGTACCTTCGATTGCGTCAACGCCTCCGCTTTCTTCCTTTGTAATAAGCACCGGTCTGGGCAGCGGCATCTTGATGATTTCCAGTTTACGGCCATTTGCGTCGGTTGCGTCTTCCAGGAGCTTAAGATTTTCGGCGCTGATTTCGTACTGGGGATCGTTTTTATCATCTGTCCAGGCGAGCATAATTGTTCCCGGTTTTACCACGCAGAGAATGTTATCCACATGGCCGTTGGTTTCGTCGTTATAAATCCCGCGCTTAAGCCAGATAATTTTCTGGACACCCAGATATTCTTTTAACGTTTCTTCAATTTCTTCTTTGTTCATATGCGGATTGCGGCCTTCTGACAGCAGACATTCCTCGGTGGTGAATAAGGTTCCTTCCCCGTCCGTATGTATGGAACCGCCTTCCAGAACAAACCCGTCAGTACGGTAACTGTCTTTACGCTCAATTTCACAAATCTTATGCGCCACAAGATCATCCTGATTCCAGGGGAAATAAAGGCCGTCTACCAAGCCGCCCCACGCGTTAAATTCCCAGTCTACCCCTCGGATAACGCCGGCGTCATTTTTTACGAAAGTAGGACCGCAATCCCGAACCCAGGAGTCGTCATTGGAGATTTCCACCACCCGCACGCCGGCGGGCAGTGATGCAACTGCGTTATCGTACTGGCGGGCGCTTACACCCACGGTAACAGGTTCAAACTGTAAAATAGCTTCCGCTACTTTAACAAATGCCGTCTGTGCAGGCTTGGCGCCCAGGCGCCAGTTGTCGGGACGCTCAGGCCACAGTATCCAACAGCCTTCGTGCGGCTCAAACTCACCCGGCATACGGAATCCATCCTTCCGGGGCGTAGTGTTGAGGAGTTTCATATTTAACCCTCCGCTTTTTTCCCTGTCAGATAAGCGATCACCTCACCCGCAATGATTGCGGCAATAGTGCCGTACAGCAGCATAGAGTCAAATGTCCAGGCGCCGTCTTCGTCCGGAAAATACATGCAGAAGAAAGCGGCAAGTATCAATAACACCATGGGCAGGTATGTAAACAGATTGATAATGAAAGGCCCGCCGGATACCTTAAACGGCCTGTTGGCATCGGGATCGATAGCCCTGAGTTTCTTAAACGCAGGGAACATCAGTATATAAGACATCAGCAGGGTGATGATCTGCAGCGCAAAAAATCCCCAGAAAATATCATCAACATATTCTTCGGGTATTAAAGCGGCAACAATAATCATAACGCTTGCAACAATACCGTTCATCAATGCAGGACCAAGACGCGAATCGTTTTTACCTTTAAGAGCGAAAAACTTGGGCAATGCCTTGCTTTCGGCAGCATAAGAGGCTACATAATTAACGCCGAGTGCCCAGGAAAGCAGATTGACGACAAGCGTGAATAAAAACGCGATGCCGATTATTGGAACAAGTACGTTGCCGGGAAGTCCAAGATTGTCAAAGAAATAGATAAAACTTTCCAGGAATCCTTCCGAAATGGATACTTCTGCGCCCTGTGTCAGTTCGTCAACCGGAATGGCGACGCCAATTCCGAAAGCTGCGAAAATGTAGAACACCGCTATAAGAATACCGCCCGTAAGCAAAGCTTTGGGGATTTCTTTTTTCGGCTCCTTCATTTCGGATGAAAAAGTTGCGACTACTTCAAAGCCCATAAAGTTGAACAGTATAATTGCAATAAACGATATGCCCATGAAATCGGGAAGAAGATCCCTTGCGGATGTTATGGGATTGGCGAAACCGTTCTTTACCCCGTAATAAATGCCGAACAGGCCCAGCGAAACCATCAATATAATTTTTATCGCTGTGCCTATGTTTATAAGCGTTTTATTTTCTGAAACAGAATACAGACTGAGGATGTTCACCACCCAAATAAACACAAGCTGGATTAAAACAGCCAACACAATGGGTATTTCTATCCCAAATGCCTGATCTATAATCCCGGTAAACAAGACGGCAAGGGATGCCATCCAGAAAACATAGTTGATCCAGTAATACCAGGCAACACGGCTTCCCCATTTGCGCCCGAAAGCGCGCTTTATCCAGTCGAAGAGACCGCCCTCATCTGCATAAGTAGTGCCCAGCTCTGCCGAAACAAGACCGTACGGCAGAAAAAATGCGGCCAGCAGCAAAATCCACCAGAAATACTGGCTGTTACCTATCGCCGCAGAAGGAGCTGCTGCCTCTACTACCAAAATAAGGCATACAGTGGCAAGAACTGCGTCAAATAACCTGAATTCTTTTTTCTTCATATAATATTATCTCCTTTTATATTCGAGGCTATTCCAAAATGTCAAACTTTGGAACAGCTGCCCTGGATTTAATCAGCGGTTAGCAGCGCATCCAGTTCGGATTTTGCTTCGGCTGCGACAGTTTTGTTTTTCTTTACAGGCGCTACAAAATACGCCAGCAGCCCGCGCATGGCGGTAAGGCGGTTACCTGCTTCATCAAAGGCGACGGAATAAGGCGCATCCAGCACTTCGTCCGTAACCTCCATGCCGCGGGAAGCGGGCAGGCAGTGCATAAATTTGGCATGAGGCGCCGCCTTTTTCATCAGCGCATCCGTTACCTGATATTTAGGATGGAAAATCTTCATACAGTCTTCGTGTGAACGTTCGTCGTCGTAAAGGCCGTACCAGACATCGGTATAGATAAAATCCGCATTACGCATTGCCTCTTCCGCATCTTCCGTAACTGTGAAACTGCCGCCCGATACAGCGCATTGTTTTTTGATAATCTCGGCGCGGTCGTCCGGAATCTGATATCCCTTTGGCCCAAACTGCACAAAGCTCATCCCGAGTTTACTGGCAATAAAACCAAGTGACACACAAACCTGTGTTGCGTCTCCTACAAAAGTAACTTTGCAGTCTTCTATCCGTTTGCCTGCGGGCAGGTTTTCTATCATGGTGATCATATCACCGATTTCCTGCGTGGGGTGGTTGTAATCACTCATTGCATTGAGTACCGGAATTGTAGCGAGCCGCGCCAAATCCGCAACCGTTTTGTGGCGATTTACCCGCGCCATTACTACGTCTACCAGCCGGGAGAGTACACGGGCTGAATCTTCAATTGTTTCATGACCGCCCAGTTGGATCTGACCGGGCGCCAGATATTGTGCGTGTCCTCCCATCTGGGCCATAGCCGTTTCGAACGACACCCTTGTCCGGGTAGAACTTTGTTCAAAGATCATTCCGAGAGATTTGTTTTTCATGATCTTTGGATAATAACCGTTGTTGATACACTTTTTAATAACCAGCGAAAGGTTAATGATGTGCATGATTTCTTCTTTTGTAAATTGTGTAGTATCAATAAAATCCTTGAGCCGGGGCATAGTAACGTACCTCCTTGTTTATTTCTCAAGCTAAGATGATTTCCGTCTATGATAGGTTATTTTACCGTAAATGTCAAGTATTACTTTTTTTCAGAAACATCCGGTAATGGCGCTTTCCAGAGCTTCCAAATCCGCCTTTATTTCTGCGATGGGTTCTGCCCGGTAGTTAAGTGAGGCAAGATGTTCCGGTATGGAAAGAGTCTTACCGGTTGCCTTAAAAATCAAATCTGCATATTTGGCCGGATGAGCGGTAGAAAGAATTACGATATGGCCGTTGAAATTCCGGGAGTTTGCTGTTTTTTGTGCTGCTGCAAAAGCTACAGCGCCGTGAGGGTCAAGATATATGCCGTATTTATCCCAGGCTGTTTTTATTGCATTTAACGTACTTTCATCATCTATACTTTCCGGAAAGACCATGTTACGCATTACAGCAGGAGCTGATTTGTAAAATGATGCAAGCCGCTCAATGTTGGACGGATTGCAAATATCCAGGGTGGGTGTAATAGTTGGAACAAGCGGTTTACTGTTTATAATACTTCCGGCAGTTCCATTTTTAATGAATTCGCTGAATGAATTGTTGGCATTCATTGCCGCAATAAAACCATTAACAGGCATACCGAATTTCCATGCGTAAAGGGCGGCAATCAGATTGCCAAAATTCCCGGAAGGGATGCTGTATACCAGTTCACCAGTAACATGTTTTTTTAATTTAATAAAACTGTAGAGAAAGTAAAATGATTGGGGAAAAAGCCGTCCCGGATTAATCGAATTTGCGGCGGTAATCCGGTACCGTTCCGAAAACTTTCGATCATGTATTAGGAGGGAAAGAAGTTTTTGACAGTCATCCAGATTGCCCTTTATCCTGATAGGAATTAAATTCCCTCCCTGGTTTGCATACGTAGTTTTGTCCAATCCGTAAATTGGTTCATCCGGGCAGAGAAGAACGGTCGTAATATCCCGCCTGTTTTGAAAAGCTCTGGCTATGGCAACACCGGTGTTACCGCGGGCAGCAGCGACAACCATGCACACGCCGCTTTCAAGCAATTCTTCCAGAAGCGCCGCCAAAAAGTTAATGCCGAAATCTTTAAAGATCCCCGTTGGTCCGTTGTATAAATTCAATACCGAAAATGAATCATCGAGTTGTATAAGTTCCGGTTCAAAGCTGTAAGCCTTTTCCGCTACACGGGAAGCGGACAGAGGATTAAGTTCTCCTTCAAATAAATGAGATGTAATGGCAGCAGTTAATTCCTGGAAAGTAGTTTCCTCTCCCATGTGCAGAAAAAAAGATCGAAGGTCTGGTTCTGATTCGGGAACAAAAAGCCCTCCTTCGGAAGGAAGACAGCGTAAAACCGCTTCTTTAAAGGAAACCGCCGCCGTCTGTAAGGCTGGTACGCCGTCGTGTCCCCGATCTTTTAAAACTTTTTCCGTGGAAATAAAGTACATATTAAAAGTGTAATAAAGAGAACTTTTTTCTTCAAGCAATGAACATTAACGTTGTTTTTTGTCAGAGACAACGAAAAACTTACCCTACCGATTCCCGGAAAATGCGTTCAATTTCTTTTTTATCCGGCTGTATATATGTTTGAGCGGCGTTTTTCATTGGCAATGCGCTCCATGCAGCAAGTTCAGTTTCGGTTGCTTTTTCCCGTTGTCCCAATAATTGTTCTATCAGGTTAAAAAGGTTTTCCAGATCCATTCCCAGTGCAGAACAAAGCCGGGGGATCCTTGGTATAAAAGAAGGATCGCTTTTTTGAATGTCATTTTCTTTCTCCCGGCACCACAGAAGAAAACTCTTCATTAAAAGTCCGTTTGCCCTGCCATGATCGGTACCCCAATTCAGGGTAAACTGATAGCCCATTGAATGAGGAACTGCCGTACCGCTTTGTGCAATAACCATACCGGCTATTGTGGAAGCAAGGAGCAGCTTTTCCCGTTTTTCCGCCGGAAAAGAAGAAGGGTCTTGCGGAAAAGCAAGAAGCGCATCCATGCAGTCCAAAAGCATTGTTATACTTTCTTTTGCCAGTACGTCGGAGATGCAATTGGAACGCAAGGTAAGCATTCCTTCTACTGCATGGGACAATGCATCAATTGCCGTGTTTACGGTAATGCTGCAGTTAAGGTTTTTTATATACCGTGCATCCAAAAATGTAATGTGCGGAAAGAGCAGCGGCGAATTAATGGAACGTTTGGCAGGGCCGGTTAACATGGGGGTCTTGCCGTCTGTTTCGGTAGTATCCACCAGCACCGAATATTGGGTGGTTTCCGAACCGGTGCCGGCTGTAGTGGGAATGGCAGCAATGGGCAGAGCGCTTTTAAATGCAAGGGTGAATAGTTCTTCTTTGGAAATATCATTTATTGCCAGCACTGCAGCTGCTTTTGCCACATCTATGGGGGAACCGCCGCCGATTGCGATAACAAAATCACAGTGTTTTTCTCTTGCCAGCTTTCCTGCTTCACAAACACAAATATCCGTAGGATTTACCATTACCTGATCGTATAATACAAACTCCTGGCCGTTGGCTTTCAGTGCTTTTATTACATCATCGTAAGCGCCGTTTATACGGGCGGAATTTCTTCCTGTTACAATAAAGGCTTTTTTCCCCAGAGCAGAAAGCAAATTCCGTTGTTCAAAAACACAGCCGGGTCCCATTACTATCCGGGTTGGCATCAGGTAATTCAATATCATGCTGAAAGGATACTACCCGCCCGGATAAAGCGCAATGGGCATGCAAACGCTTATGCGGCTTTGACGCTGGATACTTTGTGGACAGTTACTTTTTTTTCCTGGAGGAATGCTTCCGTTTCGGGCTTGATTCTGTCGTCGGTAAAGACAGCCGAAACCTGTTCGGTCCGTACAAGTCCCTCCGATCCCCGATTGAGAAATTTGTCCGAATCGGTAAGGACGATTACATGTTTTGCCTGTTGAGCCATATCCCGGGCAGTCTGCACGCGAAGATGATCTTTTCCGGTAAAACCGAATTTTTCGATAAAACCATTCACGCCGACAAAAAATTTGTCGGATATAAAAATTTCCGCCCATTTGCTGGTCATGGCTCCAACCATAATCTGGGAGGTGTTTTGATATTTACCGCCCAAAAGAAATACATCTGCATGTGGGGCATGACGTATGTGGTTTGCAATAAATGCGGAGTTTGTAATAATTGTTACTCTTTTATAATTGGCCAATTCTTCTGCAAGAAGAGCGCAGCAGGAGCCGGATTCAATCAATACCGTTTCCCCGTCTTCCACTGTTTTTGCAGCACTTCTTGCAATGCGCCGTTTAATATCATAGTTAATCGCCATACGAGTACCAATATCTTCAGTGGAACCGAACCTGGCGAAACCATGCTCACGTTTTATATAACCCAGTTCATTAAGATAATCCAAATCTTTTCGGATGGTAACCTGAGAAACATTCATGGTTTTTGCAAGGGCATTTACATCTGCCCGCCGGATTCCCGCCAAAATTTCCAGTATTTTATTCTGCCGCTCGGTCATGGTTTTCTCCTTGCAAATCGATTTTTTGTTATCAAAGGCTGTTCCAAAATGTCAAATTTTGGAACAACTGCCTTAAATTCATCTGAGTTTTTGGAAAAACTCATCTTGCTGTGAAAGTGATGTATATTTAAAAAATAATAAAAAAAAACAAAAAGTCAAGCGAACTCTCTCCAAAACTTACGCCAAACGCATGAATGAGGCTCCCCGAGGCAAGCCTCGAGGTATCCTGTAAGCCTTGCATTATCTGCCAAGGAGCCTCGTTCGCGACGGGAATTTGGCAGCTGCTGCCATCGCTCCGTCCAACAAAGGCTTTCCGGAACTGGAAGAAAAGACCATGTGGGACTATTTTATGGGGTTGATGATTTTGAAACAGAAGAAGAAGTCCGGGAATTCTTCAATATCAATGAATATTTAAAAAAAATTCCCCAAAATGCGAGATGAACTCATTGAAAATGCACTGGAATTTCTATAAAAATGTGCCGGAGAAATGAGGGTCTAGGCCGGCTTACGGGGCATGGCAGAATAAAAAGCCAAATCACAGAAAAAACTATTGATCAATGACCAATTTTCTGGTAGAATTTCCTAATGTGCGAATTGCAGAAAGGCTATGAACCAGTGTAATCAAGCGCAGAGGCATAGCTTGAAACCAAACAAGCATATCAATTCACCCATCCATCAGCCGATAATATAGCAAAAGTGAACAGGTGAAGATACATATGCATTCTATACGAAGGAAGGGAACATATGGCAAATTTCAATGAATTGAATGTTGATCTCAATAATGACGATTATTTCCCGTTGGATCTTTATGGGCGAACCAAAGATAACCCAAATCTTGACCTTGCTGTTCCTTGTATACCTTGCAATGATCCGATTGATGAATATGCAAACAAACTTGGTGAAGAAATACTTGCTGCTTTAGAAGATTAATAAACAGGACATAACATGGATACAATTGATTCATTGTTTCCCAATAAACAAGATTGCTTTTCTGCATTGTTTCAAGATGCCGCTTACGAACATGACGCCAATAATAAATACACGTTTACTGATGATGAGGATTTTGTTGAAAGAGACAGGGTATTAGTTATTAGACAAGTAATGGGCATAGTGGAATATCTGTTTGAAATAATAAAAAAACAACAGGTAGATGCTTTTTCCCGCTGTAAGCCGTTTGTTAATTATTCATCACTAATGACGGTACTCTTGCGGTATTCACGTGATATTTACGGGTTTCGCCGCATTAAAGCAAAGTTACAAAAATGGGATGATATTATTACGTCCGAGAAACAAAAACAGCTAAGTAACATCATCCTTAAAGGATCAGACTTTGGGTTTAAAATACCTTCAGATAATCCATATATTCATAGACAAATCTCTGTACTCCTGTATTGGTTTTCAGTCATGAAACCATTCCATCTAAATATAAAAAAGGGGGAAGGATCAATACCTAATAAAAACTATTTGGCATATTTTAATGAATATTTTTCTTATCATTTAATAGCCACATGTGTTCGAGTTAAGTCTGTCAATCTCACATTGCACACAAACAGAGCATATTTTTTGGAATTCCTAAATGAATTACATTTTAGAAACCTTTCTCGATCATCACTGGAATTTTTCATACCTGGATTTATTTCATAGATGATTTTTTTTACCCTGCCATACTCCTACTGGTTGTCTCCGACTCCGGTTGGGGAAAAAAGCAATAAGGCAGGAAAGAAGCTGTCATTTTGAGCCAAAATGGTAAATGAAGAATTCCACTGTGAAAAATGTGGCATTGTTTTCTCTATGCAGGTTCAAAATAATGGTAAATTTGATTATGATGATGGAACTGGCTGTTGCGAGGTCATGCTTAGCAGCAGCTACCAAATTCGTCTGGTGTTATAACATCAGTTATACCCCATATTTAGCGTGATCCTCTTTTAATAGGATATTTTCAACATTTATACAAGCACAGTGAATTTTAAAACCACTCCTCTACATACCCACCGCAAATTGCAATGCAAAAGTATCACCAACACTCTGATTCCCCAAAACCTCTATCCGGTTAATTTCAACAGACAATGCCCCTTCATCAATGACGGGATTTTGGCAGCTGCTGCCGTTGCGTGTCCTCAAAAGCGTGTGGAATGGATTGCCTTTATTTTTGCTTGTTCGGCGCTCAAAACATCGCCAAAAGCCGGGACGTTATGCGCAATATATTCAATAATATATTGACAAAAATTATAAATTTTATATAATAGATACATAATGAAAATATGTAAAAGAATATTTGGAGAAATAATTTTAGTTTTAATTATAATATTGTTTTCCAATTGCCAAAATATAACTAAAAATGATCAAGAAAAATATTATAAATTAAATACTGAAGAAAAAGGAACTATAGAAATCAACGATTCAAGAAATAATAGATATTTAGGTATATATATTTTGAAGATATAGAAGAACCTCCAAATGAATCATGGATTATCAATGCATATGTTTACGAAAAATATGTTATTAATCAAATGTGTTATGGTTATCACCCTGTTGGAATTTCTGTTTATAATAGAAATAAAGATATAAATATAATAGAGTATAAAAATCACGTTGAATTATATATTACATATGATCATTATTTATTGGGTATTTATGACAATTTTTTATTTTTATTGTCAATGGGAAATTCTCTAGCCTATAGAGATTTTATAATTATAGATTTAAATAATAAAGAAATGATTTATTCAGGACAATATATTTGGGATTTAGGGATTAATGTAAAAGATTCTTATAATATAGAAACATATGAATATTTTGATGAAAGTATTTATAATGACGGATATAATAGAGTATTTATTTTTGATCAATATTCATTTAATTTAATAACAAAAGAGAAAAAAAATATGAATAGAAAAATTGAAATAATTGGGAAATAGAAAAGACTGCGCATAACAGGTTTATTGGCTGTACGCCGCCTGTTCGGGCGGCTCGGAGCTCCGTTCGCCTAGGTCGTGCTTCCTACGGAACCAGTCCCACGCCTCATTCCGGCACATTCCAGCCCACCCATAAACCTGCGGTTTGATTTATAGGGTTTGCTGGAACGTCGCTAACAGCCGGGAAGTTAGGTGCCATTGTGCCTAAACTGGTTGAAAAATATGGAATAGAAACTATTGACAATAATAAAAGGAATAGATAAATTAATTTAAGAAAGGAGAAATTATATGAATGTATTCTTGTATGTGTTGGACACTCTTGCGGATTGGGAAATTGGTTTTTTAATGCCAGAAATTAACGGCGGTAGATATTTAAAGAAAAATATCGAAAAGCCTAAAATTGTAAAGGTTGGAAAAAATCTCAATCCAATAAAAACAATGGGCGGAATAGAAATCACCCCCGATATTGGTGTACAAAAAATGGAAATGCATAAAGACGATCTGTTAATATTGCCTGGAGCCGATGCCTGGTTAAATGGGAATAATGATGAGATACTTAATTTTGTCAAGGACAATATTGAAAAAAATGTGACTATTGCCGCAATTTGTGGAGCCACAATCGCAATGGCTAATTATGGTTTATTGGATGGAATAAAGCATACGAGTAATAATCTTGGATTCTTAAAAATGGCATGTCCAAATTATAAAGGTGAAAAAAATTACTGTGATCAACCTGTGGTTTCAGAAAATAATTTAATAACTGCTACTGGTATTGCACCGTTGGAATTTGCCTATGAAGTAATAAAAAAAACAAACATAATGGAAAATGGTGTTGTTGAGGCATGGTATAATTTGTACAAAACAAAAGAAGGTAAATACTTTTTGGAATTAATGGAATTATTAAAGTAATAAAATACGGCACAACGGCATATAACAAACGATTATGCGGAACCACATTTTGCCATCCCTGGTCTTGCTTCGCAAGCCCTTGTCCGGGATAGCAAAAACGTCGCCAACCTAGAACGTTAGGCGTAAGTATTTTGAAATTGTTGTATATAAATAGTTGACAAAATAAATTATTTGTAGATAATAAATTGAAAATCATTTAGGAGGTAAAAAAATGATTGAAAGCAAAAGAGACATCATTAGAAGTGATGTAGATGAAGACTATGCCTGTTCCGGAATTGTTGAAGCTGGAGACTTAGTTTTCATAAGTTATTGTTTTGGCAATGTTGGACAGTCTATTGAAAAGCAGATTATTGGTGCAATTGATACCTTAGAAAAACGGTTGGAATCAAAAGGTTTAACTTTAGAATCTGTTGTCAATGTAAAGTGTTTGTTTAAGGACATTATGGATCTTCCCGTTCTTAAAAATGTATTTAAGGAAAAATTCAAAGGAAAGTTTCCCTCAAGAATAGCTATTCAGTCTGACTTCGTTATAGAAGGGTTATTGTTTCAACTTGATGCAGTAGCATTCAAAGGTTGAAGGACACGCAATGGCAGCAGCTGCAAAATTCTCGTAGTACTCTGTAATAGCTAATAATTTACATTATTTATCACGCAGTGACGCAGAGAACAAAGGAAAACGAAAAGTTTTCGAATAAAGTATAAAATTTTATATTATTCTCTGCGTCATTTGCGCCTTTGCGTGAGAATTTTATTACTGAACATGGTATATTAATGTTATCAAGTGTATTGAACTCTGATAAAGTCATTGATGTTAATATACAAATAAAGAAAAGCCTGTGAAAACAAAAGCAATTGGTTTTAAAACGTAAAGATGTGAGGAATGTAGAAGATACTTTAATTGAACAGGTTGGTTGTTCCCGTACGCCACTCTTCCAGTGCTTCCATTATAATTTTTTCCGCTTCGATCCAGGAATCGGCACGAGGACCGGGAATACCAATATTTGTTGAGTTGGAAAAAACAATGGTTTTATGCCCCTGTTCGCGAAGCTGCGTTATGTTTTTTGGAGCATCGTCGATATATACATGGGCGCCTACGGCAACTTTATCATTCATAAAACAGATATCCCAATAGGGTATGTCATAGTTATCGAGCCAGTCTACTGTCTGGGTAATACTGGTTTTGTGGGAATATTTAAGAAATAGCCGGTGGGTAATGATTCGTATTCTTATACCTCTGTTGGATAGTTTTCTGAGCGTACCCGGAGCGTCCTGAATGGGCGGCATATCCCTGAACAGATTACGCTGAGCTACGGCAAAGCGGTGGAGCCTGTCATAACCTCCGTATTCATCAATACCCCATTCTTCAAGTCCAAAACTTACCTCTTTTGTGAGTTTTTCTTCCGGTTTGTTCAGCCATTCGGCGGCAATCTTCCGCATGGCGCTGTAAAAATCTCCCACAACGCCGTCCAAATCAACACCAAGAATAAAACTGCTTTCGTCCACGGGTTACTCCCATTATTGTTGTTTTGAAATAAGTATTACCATGCTTCGGGCCTGTACCGGATAACGATCGGGATAGGTTAGTTCTTCTTCCGTCCCGGGCAGGAGCATATCTTCGGGACTGCTCATGGCTGTGTTCACTTTTCTTACCCAGCGTTTACCGGCAAGGGGGGCGCAAACACTGAACACAACTTTTTTACTTCCTGCGTTGAACATAATAAAGAAGTCGTTGTCGTCCTGATCCGCCGAAATCTCCGCCTTGCTTCCGTCCATACGCAAAGCCATGCAATAACCAATGTTATCCCAGTTAGGAGTTCTGCCCGATTCGTCAAACCATGTAATATCCGGTATGGCATTGTAGTTACCGTCACGTCCTGTGTAAAATTCCGGCCGCATAAAACCATGGTGGCGAAGACGGAAGGCGATAATCTCTTTGATAAAACGGAAGAGGCCGGAATTTTTATTTAACAGTGACCAGTCGTACCATGATATTTCGTTATCCTGACAGTATGCATTGTTATTGCCGTTCTGGGTGCGGCCCATTTCATCTCCGCCAAGAATCATGGGGGTTCCAAGGGAAATCATCATGGTGGCAATAAAATTCTTTGTAAGCCGTTCTCTTGTTTGCCCTACCATCATGTCGACGGTTGGGCCTTCTTCTCCGTTGTTATAGCTGCAATTGTTGTCGCTGCCGTCGCGGTTTTCTTCGCCGTTGTCTTCGTTGTGTTTGTGATTGTAGGAGATTAAATCACGCAGGGTAAATCCGTCGTGGCTTGTAACAAAGTTTATGGAATGGAACGGCTTGCGTCCGTCTCGCAGATATAGATCGCCGGGACCGGATATCCTT
>WRIB01000033.1 GCA_009782955.1 Treponema sp.
GTGAGGACGGGTTCACTCGGATTTCTCCGTAGTGTCCCAGCAGAGGCCACAACCGGTAACTGTTCTTCCGAACACCTACACTATACCGCGTAACCGCATGCTTTTTATCATAGCTTCGTGAGGTTCTTCGGAATATTTGTTTACAGGAGAATTAGCATGAAAAAGAAACAAACAATTATCACGTTGGGCATGGCGCTGATCATGCTCATGCTGGTAGTAACAACCGTAATGGCGATGGGTGGTAAGGAATCGTCCTCGCCGGCGGACAAGGTGGTGCGAACACCGGCACAGGCACAGAAAGCGTCCCGTGAAATCACCGTTGATATGGGAAACGGCGACTGGGACTGGGGGCAGAGGGCTATCAGGTACAGCATTAACAGCGAAGCGCCGATAACGCTGCTTGTCGGAGGCGAGAAAAGCGTACCGCGGTGTAAGCTAACCTTTACCGCCCATGTGGGCGATAAGGTGCAGGTTATCTGGTCGGCAGGGACAAATACCCGTGTAGCGGAGTTGTTTGTCTATTACAGCGACACGCCCGCTGCGAACATCAACGATACGGACAAGGCGCTTGGTAGTCTCTACGGCCATCAGGCAATAGGAGGCAGCGGCAGGTTTCCTGATCACGAGCTTGCCAATAATCCGGTTGCGACTTTTACCGTAACCGCCAGGGGAACGCCGAATGTTAAAATCGCCCACTCGGAAGTTAGGCCTGCGCCGATTGTGTTTTCGGATGAAACCGCTCCGTCAGGCACGCCGCTTACGCTTGTCGACGGCTGGTATTGGGTCCATGCCGGGCCGTCTACACAATTCCATGATAAAATTTATGTTTACTATATGGAAAACAAGGGCGGCGGACAATTTACCCTGAGAAATCCGGACGGTTCCTATTGGGGAATAGACGACGCCGAAAAAGACAGTGTGCGCTTAACGAATGTGAAGAACCCGTTTCTTTTTTGGACATCCGGCTTTACCAAGACTCCGGTAGTCGGCCGCTCTGGTGAATCTAGCGCCTACACCGCATTGCGCCCGGCCGGGAACAGGGATTTTGTGGCTGTCAGCGGATATATCATAATGTGGCCGCTGCCGGCTAACGCCGCCACTCCCGCTAACACCGCGTTTTATTTTTCCCCCAGGCTTACTGCCCCAGATAACGCAACCTGGTACACGCCGCCGCCTGTGCCCGCGGCCCGCGGCAACACAAAAACGCTCACCCTGGGCAAATTCTCGGTGGAAATCACCAATGTGTATGCAATGGGAGGCCATGTAGATTTTACCACCCCCAAAGCGCCGGGCATGACCTGCAATAACTTCTTTATTTTTGTCGCCCCTCCTGCCACCGTACGATTTATCAATGAGGAGGAAATGCAGTTGGGAGTGGAGCGAACTACCGGGCAGTATGGGAAATTTGGGATTTATAATAGTATTTATAACGTTTCTCCTCATGAGATACCCCCTCCGGGGCCCCCGCCACGTGCCGGGGAGACCGAGCCCGTGTGGGTGCCGCCGCCGAAACCCCTCTATCCGAGTGTTGAATATGACCGTTTCCACGGTTCCGGCTTCAGCCACCAAGTACCGGTAACGAAAGGCTCTGTTATTTCCATACCCGAAAATTGGGAACTGTTAATACAAGCCGGTAATAACACAGCGGTCCGCGGTTTTCCAAACGGTACTTTGTGGACTATATACGTCATCTGCGTGGACGAAAAAACGGCGGCCTCTTTTGCGGATAAGCCGGGAACATCCCCGCGTACGAGTGTGGGTGATGGAAACGGGGGCTCATACGTCGTGTACCCAATTCCATAAAAAATCATCTTCCATGATGATTTTTTATGTCGAATACCGTTATAAGACTTTGGTCAATACGCTCTGCAATAGACTTGTGCAGGGTGCATACGCACTCACGCAAGAATGATTTATCGATGGTAACGATTTACGAAAAGTTGACGACAGAGGTCTTTTCCAGTTTTGACGCGGCCTTTTCAAGACGGAAGTTTCCAGGGGCGTTTACCAGAACAAGATTTGAAGTAATTGAAACGCACATAACGGTTCTCACCGAACTGCGGTTCATGGTGTCGGATTGGACAATGAGCACCGGACGGATTTTTGCCGGTTCCGAGCCTCGCTCTTTGGGCAATTCAGCCCACCAGATTTCGCCTTTAAGCACGGCACCTACCAGTCAGCTTGTTCAAGAACATCAAGTTGAGATCGCAAAAGGTCATCATCAAGTTTTGACGGTATCCCGGCATACACATCGTCCGCCTGCGGCCGGATCGGCCAAACAAGTTCAATGCGGGCAGTTACCCCCGCCGGCACTTCGTGCGGCACGTCAATGGTCAGCCTGCGGTTTTCAGGTATAGCTACGGTTTGCGTTATGGTCATGGAGTAATCATATCATGAAAAACAGGAGTGAGGAAGATCATTTGCTTGACCGTGTCTTTTTTCAACATGGTCTTTAAAATCGTTAGTTGCTTCGGTGTGAAAAGTCAAATACCAACTGAGTGTTATACAACCTGCACTGCGACGACGCTGCCTTTTTCCAGAGTTACCAAACTTGATTATTTAACCGACTCTATTGCCTCATTAAGCGCCGCTTCGAGCATTTCCGGCGGCGGTTCCCTGATATAGCCGGCTTTCTTCATGTCTTCTACAAGAGCCCGGGCGGCAGCTATGTCTGCTTTTGCACGGTTGTACACTTCGTCCCAGGAAAGATTAATTCGTGCAACACCTTCCTTAATTGCCTGCTCTGCAACGTCTGCAGCTTCTACGGCAAAGACTTCCGTCTCGTCCATTTTTGCAATAATGTCTTCCGGATTAATCCCCCGTTTTTCGGAAAATTCCGCAATGGAATGGGCGCAGCGTATTGCCATCCCATCGGTAATTTTCCTGGCACGTACCAAAAGCGCCCCTTTTAGTATACCAGGAAAACATACCGAATTGTTTACCTGATTGGGAAAATCACCCCGTCCTGTTGCAACAATAAAAGCGCCTTCTTCTCTGGCGGCATAAGGCCAGATCTCCGGCACCGGGTTTGCGCAGGCAAAAACAATGGCCTTGTCTGCCATGGAACGGATCCATGTTCGTTTTACCGTGTCCGGTCCCGGAGTAGAAAGGGCAATCAGGACATCGGCGTCCTTTATTGCATCTTCCATAGAAAGTATCCTTTCCGGATTGGTTATTTCGCAAAGTTCCCATTTGCGGTAATTGCGTTTATCGTTCTTAATATCTTCTCTTCCCGGATAAAGGCTGCCTTTGGAGTCAAAGATGATCATCTTTGCAGGATCTCCCCCATCGGTATGGATCAGCCGTGCAATAGTGGTGTTAGACGCTCCCGCTCCCAGAAGAACAATTTTTACATCGTTTAACTTTTTCCCGGCCAGCTTAAGCGCATTAAGCAGCCCTGCCAAAGTAACACAGGCTGTTCCCTGGGCATCGTCATGCCAGACAGGTATGTTGCAGACTTCGCGAAGTTCATCCAGCACTTTAAAACAATTGGGCTGGCTTATGTCTTCCAGGTTAATAGCCCCAAAACTGTGCTGGGCCATTTTTACAAAGTCGATGATCCTGTCGGGATTATTTTTTCCGTCCGGGTCTTTTGAATCCACACAAAGCGCAATCGCATCTACTCCGCCGAGGTACTTCATGATCATCGCCTTTCCTTCCATTACCCCCAATCCGCCGGAAGGCGTACAGTCGCCGTCGCCCAGCACCCGCGTCGAATCGGAAACCACTGCGACAAGGTTCCCCCGGTTAGACAGGGCAAATGATGTATCATTATCATCGCGTATTGTTGTAGAAATTTTTGAAACACCCGGCGTATACCAGACATTAAGCCAATTAAGCCCATACAGTCCGCATTTCGGTATGGTTTGCATTTTTCCGCTGTAAAAACGGTGGGCTTTTAGCGCCATGTTTTTTAAAAATTGAGTTTTGGCCTTTGCTTTTTGATCCTCGGTAAAATCCGAAGGAAAAAGCTGATCAAGATTTTTCAGTGTGGGATCTATCATTGTATTATAATAATACTTACCGCAACAAAAGTCGATTACCGCCGGTATTAAGTAAACCAGGAAACAGTTTGACCAGTGCGGGAATCAACGTAACAGCGCAGAGGGCGGATGCTGTAACTCCCATGGCACTTACCAGCGACAAGGTTTTTACTGCCAAAGCAGAATTGCTTTTAATAAAGAGAAAAGGGAGTGCTGCAGAGACAGTCGTAAACGTAGTTGCAGCCAGTACAGGAAGGCGGCGGCGGAAAACACAATAGAACGACATACTGTTTATTCCGGTATTTTCCAGAGCATCCGCTGCAAGAGCTGCTGCGTTTATTGCCAAACCTGAAACCGCAACAAAAGCCGCCGCCGATACTGCGTTAAGGGAATAGTTTCTGACAACCAAACAAAGCGCCGGCACAGCAAGGGAAGGAGGCACTACGGCAAGAAGAGCAAGGGGATAGATAAATGATTCCTTTAAAGCGGCAATTATCATAAAACATAAAAGCAATGCCAGAATAAAATGATAAACCTGTTTGCCAACCTCTTCGGCAGCTTTAATGGCCTGTTGATCAAATTCAATACTGTAACCGGGCGGCAGTTCCAGATCGGAAAGAACCGTCATTACCCTGTTCTTTACTTTTCCTGGATCCATTGCTTTGGTTCGTATGGAAAACGACGCACTCCGGCGCCGATCTTCCCGTTGAATGGATCCCGCTTCTCTGGTACTTTCACTTGTTGCCAGCGCCGAAATTACAAGCGGCGAAGAATTCTCTTTTAGAAGTATCTCCAGCACTTCTTCCCTGCTTTTGGGCGTCTGTCCTCCCCGTATTCTTACGTCGATTTCTCCGCTGCTGTCAATACGCTTATATGCTACCGGTCCGTGAATGCCGCGGCGTACTGTCTGTCCCATACTGCCAAACGAAAACCCGTTCAGGGCTATTCTTTCCCGATCAGCCATTAAATTGATCCCAGGACTTCCATTTTTAAAATTCAAAACCGTCTCGGAAACAAGCTCAATTGCAGAACAACGACGGGCCGCTTCTGCAGCCAATTCACGGCATACTCTTTCTTCGTCGCCTGCAATTTTTATTTTCCAGTTTCTTTCATCAGGCGATGATTCTGCAATGTATACAAAGCCGCCGGGAACAGGAATATTCCGCATTAAATTCCGTACTAAATTGCTGTTTGTTAGCTGCGGATCAAAACTAACCATCGCCGATCCGGTTCCTGTTCTTGCTACTGTCTGAACGGTCTTTATTCCTGTCTGTTTTTTCAATTCATTTCCGTATATAGCCAAACTCCTGTCGGTTTCTTCCATATGAAGACCGCCTTCAAACTCGATTTGGGCATAAACAGAATCCCCGGAACTTTCTTCAATAATATCCGCACCATTCAGATAAAATGCAGCAATACCCAGTATACTCAATAAAAACCAGAAACATACTACAAGCAGAGGTTTCCCCAATATCAGCTGCATCAGAACAACAAGATTTCTGCGATAACAGCGGAAGAACGGAGATATTGCCGGCAAAAGGACACGAACCCTGGAAATGATATTTGTTCGCCGAAACCGGGCAGTGTGTTCATAAATGTGTTTTATTTTGCTTGAACAATCCCAAAGAAAAAGCGGCGGCAGCAATGTCATGGCCAAAACCATTGTTACAATATTAACCGAGGCAACTGCCCAGGCTACAGAATTCATTCCCGATGTTTTCTGAACCATTAATGGCAATAATGCAATAACTGTTGTAAGAATACCGGAAACAAGGGGAAAACACAGAGCTTTCCTGGCATTTTTTCCTTCTTCTATAGTTTTGCAGGAACGGAAAAATTCAGCGCTGAGTATGGCAGTATCCACCGCTGCTCCCACTCCGGCCGAAAGCCCTGCGAGTACCAGCTTGTCAAGAGAAAAACCAAAAAGTATAAGCAAGGCAGCTGTAATAAAGAATGTTAATGGAACAGTAAGAGAACAAACAAGAGAAAAAATTCGTCTTCCAAAACAAAGTAATGCACACAGTAAAGCCACCATACAAGTACCCTGAAAAGCTGCTTTTAAAGCCGAAGACCTTGCGTCCCGTTCAGCCTCTCCCCTGTCAGAAAGAATTGTAAATTCCAAATCGGGAAATTTTGCCAATTCTTCTTTTATTTGCAAAGATAGTTTTCCAAGGTCTGCTTTCTCGCTGCCCATAAGAGCAACAATTACCGTTTCCTTTCCGTCAAGCCTGGAACGGCTTTCATAATCCCGTTCCTGTTCGGTAACTACTGCCAGGTCTTCAAGCCGCACATAATCCACGCCATCGCCGGAATTACGGACAGGAATTAATGCTCTGCGTATATCTTTAATACGGCCGTCTACCATTACAGGTATTTCCAGATCGCTGCGCCTTACTGTACCGCCGGGAAGTAAAATGTCATTTTGTACAAGGACTGCGGCAATATCAGAAGCATCTATATTTCTGGCAGCAGCCTCCTCGCTTTTCAGGGTTATAACTATTTCTTTTAAACCGGTTCCGGAAATCTCGACTGTACCTGCGCCGGGAAGTCCTTCAAGAGCAGGTTTAACGGTTTTTTCAAGTACAGTACCTGTTTTATCGGAAACGGAATTATCTTTTCTATTAATAAGCGCCGCAGTCCAGACAGGAATACGCGAATCACCGGATGATGTTATTTCCGGTCTTTGGGCAGCTTTGGGAAGAGATTCGTATACCCGCTGCGCTGCTTCCCGGACAGCCTCATAACGGCCATGTTCCCTTCCTTCAAAATAACACAATACTCTGGTCCTGCCGTTTTCACTGGAACTAAAGATATGTTTCAGACCGCGAATACCCGACAATGCATCTTCCAGCGGAATTGCAGCAATTCTTTCCATCTCTGCTGCATCCACCCCGTAAAAACGCTGCGTTACCGTAAAACTTTCGTCTGCAGCGCTTTGATTTCCCGGAATTTCACTTCCCCAAATCCGAATAATAAAAAATGCAGCTGTACATAACATAAGGATTATGCAAAGGGATCTTTGCGGTTTGTTTAAAAAACTCCCGACGGAAATTATAGTCTGTCCAGTCTGATTGGATTTTTTTTTGCTGTCTTTCACATTTCCCCGCTTTGTTTTTGTAAAAAGCGAATCAATACCGGCGGCAGGGCAAACAGGGTTAATGTTGTACAGGTTATAATTCCCCCCAGCATTGCAGCAGCCATGGAGTGTTCCTTTGCACCAAGAGGACTTATTACCAGAGGAAGCAGTGCAAAAACAGTCGTTAATGCAGTTGTAATTACGGGCCGAACACGGTTCAATGCCGCTTCGTATACCGACTCTGCGGCTGTTTTGCCGTGTCTGTATTTTTCCGCTGCCAGCTCGTACAGAACCATACCGCTGTTTACCGACAAGCCAAAAAGCACCATAAGAGCCAAAACCGACGATGAATCAAGTCCTGCCCCGGAAAGGAACAATGCAGGTCCGGAACCGGCCAAAGAAAAAGGTATTGCCAGGAACAGTACAAGAGGCAAAGAGAATGATTCAAATTCCACTCCCATGGTAAGGTACAGCAGTATCAATACTAAAACAACAGTAAGAATCAACGAACTGCGATAACGGGTAAAAGTTGATTCATCTGCTCTGACAAATCCCTGTTCTTTTCCTTCGGAACAAAGCGAAGAAAGAACTGCATTCAATTTTTTTTCTTTGCCGGAGGGGAATTGCGCAAACTCATGTTCACCTTCGTCTGCCCGGCGGAGTGTGCCTGACTGCAAATATGCTTCAAGGTAGAGTGTGTCGCTCCGATCAAGACGCGCCAGAGCTGCCGAAGTTTCCCGCGGAACAAAGTTGTTAATACTTCCTGCAAACACAGGCCCGTTGTCGCGGAACACAATCGGCATTAATTCCAGTTCAGGCATTGCCAAAGCAGAGAGTTTCATTGCTAAAGGTTTTCCTTCCAGTTCCAGTTCACCAAGTTCCAAGCCTTCGGCTGCAGCATAAAGCGCCATTGCTGTTTCCACCGTACTGATTCCTGCATGGGCTGATGCTTCCCTGTCAGGCACAACCCTGATTTCGGATCGGAAACCTGCAGGCCGCCGGGTAACAACAAATCCTTCCCGGCGTATCAGATCCTCTGCCAGGGCAGCACGGCTTTCCGCTTCTTCCCGGCTTCGGCCCTTTACCGCCATTACTGCAGAAGAGGAAAGGCCCAACAGTTTTTCTGTCTTGTCCTGGGGGAAGCGTGCAAAACATTCATAATTCTGTTTTTCCAACAGCGAATTAATGGAAGACAGCACTGTAATTGATTTTTGTTTTGATCCCAAAACACAGCGAAAAATAAAACATTCTTTACGGTAATCCGGATCACTTCTTCTTGCCGCGTCTTCTTTTTCCGATCCGGCCCTGCCAAAAACCAAATCAATCCCGGAGATCACGTCTAACTGTTCTCCCAGAATCGACGCTTCTTCAGCTATTTTTTCCATTACTGTCCCCGGAGGAAAATTCAACACAACTTCAATTTCTGCTGCCGAATCGGCGGATACAAAACTGACAGGACGAGTAACGAGCAGGGCAAAACCTGCAGTACAAAAAAAGATCATTATTAAGAGAACCTTGCCTGGTTTTTGTACACAGGATTTGAGCAATGGGGCATAACGATTAATAACAAAATCTCCGGGATGATTTTTGCCGCCAAACATCGTTATTTTATTTCCGTTGTTCACTGCTGATCCTTTAGAAGGAAAAAACATTCTGAAAAGGGAAGGCAAGGCACATTGAGCATAGAGCCAGCCTGTTAATATAGAAACTACCAGAGCTATGGAAAGATCGCCAAAAAGGCTTCCCAAAGGACCCGGCAGAAACATTACCGGAATAAAAACTACAGCTGTTGTCGCTGTACCCCCAAAGCTCGAAGCGGCTACAGAGGCAGCCAACGCTCCAAGTTCACCACAATCCGGCTTTTTACTTTTATCAAAACCATTGTGGAGTAAATCAAGAATAATAACCGAGGTGTCGGAAACAAGGCCAACTCCCAATGCAATTCCGGAAAGGCTAATATTGTTAAGTGTCCTTCCCATTACGGCAAGAACCGAAACGGAAGCAGCCATGGATAATGGAAGAGACAAACCGGCAAGAAGGCTGTAACGGAAACTTTTTAAATTAAAGAAAAGAACAATCATTACCGCTGCAGTGCCAAGAATTACAGAAACAAAAAGCTGCCTGATTCCCGGAACAATTGAAGCTGCATCATCATACACAATCTTTATTTCCGCATCCCGGGAAAAAACAGCTGATGCTTCTGCTGTTACTTTTTGCAGATCGCGGGAAAGTTTTACCGGATCCGCACCGGGTCTGCGAAATACTTCCAATGCAGTAAACTCTGAAGTATTGTATTCGCTTTTGTCTGAAGATTGATTTGTTCCACTAACAATAAAAACACTTTCCTTTTTTATCGTGGTTCTTTCTAAAGAGCCAATATCTCCGATTACAAAAGCGCCATTTTGTGACGGAAAAATCAATTGTTCCAATTCCGCTTCTGTACCGGGTTTTCCCTGACTTACAACCACAAGTTCTTTATCTCCGTCTCTTGCATTACCTGCCGGTATATTGGCCGTTTCTGCGGAAAGAATTTCCGCCAGCGCCGACAAAGGCAAAGCTCTGGAAAGAGCACGCGGAACATCCACCTTAATGGCTAATTCTTCCCTTTCACCGCCGGAAAGCATTACTGTTCCGACACCGTCAATGCGCCTGAACAGGGAACGCAGTTCATACTCGGCAAGGTTTCGGGCAAAGACAGGTCCCAGCGGAGAACGAACTGCAACAATCAATTGAGCCTGTTCATCAGGATCACCCGGAATAACCGCAGGTTTTAAAGCTCCTTCCGGCAGGCTTGGATACACCGCGTCAATTGCTTCTCTGACAAGAACCGAAGCAGCACCGCTGTCGGTTCCCCAACGGAAATCCAGTACAATAAGCGATGCACCGTCCCGCGAAATACTTCGCATTCTTTCCAGTCCCTTAACTGAAGAAAGGGCATCTTCTACCGGAATGGTAACCACTTGCCTGATATCTTCCGCTCCCAAACCCGGATACAGTGTTTCCACAGTTACCCGCGGAAACGGAAATTCAGGCAGCCGCTGAACCGGTAAAACCGAAAGAGAAAAAATTCCTGCCAAAAGCAGAGCAGCCAAAAACATAATTACTGACACAGGACGGCGTATACATAAATTAATAAGATTCTTCATCGTTCACTCTGAATAAATTATTTTAATAACAAAAAACGCTGTGCTTCTGTACTTTTGTTGCCAAAACTATCCTTAAGCCCTGATCCAATTTCTATAGTTACCATTCCCGTATAAGGATGATTTGTCATTACACCCCGGATTTCCACACGGTAACAATTTCCCCACAGCGTTACGGGAGCTGTTACAGTAAAACCGGAAACCGCAACCGAACGCGGAGAAAAACTCAATGCCCCGTTGGTAGCGCTGAATCTGAATTTCTCCATTAATGAAAGCGGATCAATTGCCGCAGAAGGAGCAGTTTCAAAATACAATTCCATCCAGGTATTAACCCCTCTGTCAAAGCTGTAATTTCCGCCTTCTATGGGAAAATCGACAAAAAAATCCCCGGTCTTGTAAAGCAATAGTTCTGATAATGAACCGGGATCTTTGGGAAAACGGAGTCCTTTTAGTACCGGAGGTTTTGAGTATTCGCCGTCTGCTTTAATACGCCAGAGGATCTTGTTTTCCATGGCATTACCGGCTCTGTCCCTTACAGTTTTTCCCAAAGTAACAGTGTACGATGATCCGAAAACCGGAATATCAGAAAACCGGTAAACCAAAAAATCATAATAACCGGGAGGTGTTTCAGGAATTAATCCCAAAGAAGGTTCACAGCTTAACGCAGATGTTACCGACATGCTGTCAACCGGTTTGGAAAATTTTAAACCCAATCTATATTCTTTTTCCCAGCCGGTATTTTCTGTAACGCTGCCATTATCTGCGGTAAGAATCATTACCGTAGTATTGGAACTGTTTAAGGCGCAGGCGGAGAGTAATACCGGCGCAGCAAGATCAACGCCTATTGAAAAATGAAGCAGCTGCTCAAAACCCATTTCCATTTCTTTATCATCCGCTGTTGCGTTTCCGATATTAAGCCTGTAGGATCGACCGGTAGTCCAGTTTTCCGAAGGAGTAAAAACCGCAAGACAGTTGTCCTTTTCCAGCGCCCATACTCCGGAAACAGAAGGAGAAAACGAAAGATTTTGCAGAGAAGACCTGTTCATGGGAGAAGAAAAAAGCAATTCGACCCTGCCCCGGTCATCTGCAATTACCCCGCCATCGTACGGAACGGTTCCAACAAGAAAAGGCCGGCCTCCTCCGTTCCGCGTGGTAAATGCCGCTTCAAATTCCCTTTCCATATTGAGGCCCTTTGTATCCTGGGCATCAGTTTTTAGGGTAATAATGTAATCTTTGTTGGCCATTAATGGAGAGACAGGCAAAAAAACCATACGATTTCCTTTCCAGGAAAAATGTCCGGAAATATTCTGCCCGTTTTCGCTGAGCGAAAAAGATCGTTCCACACTATTCCGGTCCGGTTCCAGCGAAAAAGCCAGGCATACTTCCACCGAAGAAGGATCATGATAACCGCCGCCGGGATTCCAGCCGCTTACTTCAAAGACACCATTCCGCAATATGTCACAGGAAAATAAAGACAACGATATAATTGCAATTAAAATAATATCCGATCTGTTTTTGTTTGTATTTATGCAATGCCTCATTATCAGGATCCTCCCTTCTCAATTTCCAGAAAAATGAACGTATCTTCTTTAAGGTATGATCCTTTTCCGTCGGATATACCGCCCCTTCCGCCGGGCAGTACTAGTCTGTAGTAATGTTTTTCTCCGGCTGTACTTTGTTCTATTCCTTCCCACTGCAAAACAACCGTATCGGCAGACCACCAGCGTGCTGAACGAAAACTAACCGGCTTTAGAGTTCCGGGAAAAAATGTTTCCAGCCTTAATGCAAGGACAATGGCAGACTGCGAAAGAGGGCTTATTGAATGAGAAAACCGAATCGTTATGGTACAGATCCCTTCGGGCATTACTGCCCCTGTTAAATAAATTCCGTTATGATCCGGTACAATTCCTCCAAAGCCGGCATTCAGGGAAATTATGGAAAGGAAAGGTATGTCGGCAATAAAAGAAAGAGAAAAATCTTTTTCCATTTTAAGGCCGCCGGTATCTCTTGCGTCGGCAGAAATAATAAGTGTATAGGTTTTTTCCGGTTCGGGATCCCGGTCGGGAATGAACACCGCCGTATCAGGTTTCCACATTTCCGAACGGCCTGCAAGGGGAGGCTCAAAACGTATTGTACGCAACACCGATTCATCCATCGGCTTGTTAAACTCTATTCCAATTGCCTGATCCGGGCCGAGACCGGTTTCAACCGGAGAACCGGTTTTGAGCCACCATAACCCCGAACCAGCATTTCCCCTGATCAGCGGAAATACATTTATAACAGCAGGAAGAATTCTGTCTGCATCAGTTACAAAACGGCAGTTTATTTCCCTGCCCAGGGGAACGGAGTTTTTTCCTTTTGCTTTATTGCTTAAACTCCAGCGGTAGACCATCCATGGATTAAGATTGTTCTTTGGATGAATTTCCAGTACTGTATCATCAGCAGACCAAATGAAGTCCCGTTCGCTTACTCCGTCTATATAAAAAGCATCGATTGTACTTTGCCGATCCATGGGTTGAGAAAAGACAATGCTTACAAAAGCGCCTTCTTCGCTTCTTACTCCTACCGACGAACCGTCTGCAGGGGTATAGGCTACAACATAGGGCGCTGCTTCCCGGTGGAGTGCATAAAAAGAAACATGCTTCTTTATTCTCTCTTCTCTGCCGTCCTGCGCATAGATCGTTCCTTCCAGATTAATGGTATACCGTACTCCCGGCAGCCAGCTTTCCAGCGGAGTAAAACGGAGTTCATTTCCACTCCAGGAAAGATCTCCTCTGACAGAAGAACCGGAAACCTGTACCGATAAAATTTTCTGTGTACCGAGCTTATCCATAGGCGTATCAAAACATACCGAAAGGGAAGTTGATCCTTCGGGAAGTATTGTATTGTCTGCATCAGGGTATATGCTAAAACCAATCATCGAAAGATTAATAAAATTTTTGCAGCTTCCAAAAAGAAACAATGTTACAACATTTAAGAAAAAAATTTTACATAAAGAGCAGGATAACTTACGAAAGAAACAGCATCTGTTAATGTTCGGGTATAACATGAAGCCCTTCCTTAATCGAAGCATCAGGATTTACCACTACTGTTTCTCCGGCCTTAAGACCGGAATATACTTCCCGGTTTTCACCATAGAGAAGGCCAAACTTTATTTTCCGTTCATGCGCCCTTCCCTGACTGATTATAAAAACACTTCCTTCATCATCTTTTCTATTAACAATGGCGCTTTCGGCCACCGTTAAAGCAAAACGTTCGTCGGCAAGCCGGATCGTTACCCTTGCAAACATTCCGGGTTTAAGTTTATCTTCCTTTGCTACCACCTCATGCGGCAATAAAACCCGGACAGAAAAAGTAAAAGACTGGCTATCTGCCTGAGGCGAAACAAGGTCAACTGTACCATCATAAATTTCCCCGGCGCCGTCTACTTTTACTTTTGCAGTCATACCTTTGCGCAGCTGCAGGGCATCGCTTTCCCGCAAGGAAAAAATAACATAGAGGGCGCCGGTATCCATAAGTGTAAGAATTTTATCTTCTTTCTTTGCCCGTTCTCCTTCTTCAAGATAACGGATGCCAACAGTACCGGCGGCGGGACTGTAAATGGTTAATTCCGATTTGGCAAGGCGAACCGATTCCAATTCCTTTACGGCAGCCTCCAATTGAGCTTCTGCCGCTTCTGTTTCCGCCCTGAGTGTCAGCGTAGAAAGAACAACCAACGCTGAATGGCGTTCAGCTTCGGAAGCAAAACCGGAAGTGGGAAAAAGTCCTGTCCTTCGCAGATCATCATCTCTAAGTCCCACAGTACGAATTTTTAAATCCCTTTCCATCAGCGTCAGTTGTTCCTCAGCGTTCGAAAGATTAAAGCGGGTTTCCCGAATTGCTTCTTCGCTTAATCCTCCGGCACCATAGAGTTTTTCCTGATCCTCGGCTTTTCGCCTCTGCTCTTCCAGAATTTTTCCTGCCTGAAAAAATTCTGCCTCAGCTTTCGCTATGCCAAGTATTTCCGCTTCGGCTCTGAATTCTCCTTCCAGTAAACGTGATTTAGTCAGCTTTAACGCTGCCGCTGCCTGAGAATAGGCATTCTCCGCCCTGCCAACCGCCAAATCCAATTGAGGATTATTTATCTCGACAATTTTTGCAGCATTGGGCACCACAGTTCCTTCACGGTAATATATGCGGTTAATCACCCCATCCTGAGAAGCATTCACATCTACCTTGGTCAGAAAAGATAAACTGCCAAAACCAGTAACTTCTTCAGTAATCATTTTTTCTTCCGCCGCTGCAATCTTTACCCGCGGAATATAACCGTCGGTGGCAGCCTGAACTTTCTTACAGGAAGAAAGAAAAACTCCCAAAATAAAACAGGACAAAAGAAAACCATATCTTAAGCTCTTCATGTTTTGCTCCTTAATTTTTATTACTGAATTGATCTATATCGCCGGAAGAACGATTCCAGGCTCCCCGGAGGAAGATCGATAAACCTTTCCAGTGAACGTTCCGCTTCCAGAAGTGCAATTGCAGCTTCAACCGCCACCATTTCTTTTTTTTCGTATTCAAGACGTTCTTCCATCAGTTCCAATCGTGTAATTCGTCCAAGAGAAAGAAGAACCTCGCTTAAACGATACTTTTCGGCGCCAAGTTTTAGGGATTCTACAGCCAGCATACGGCGTTGTTCGTTTAATTGCAGATTATTCACTTCGAGTACCGCTTGTCTTGCAAGCCTGTCCAGAACGTTTTGATAATTTTCCCGTTCCAGTGCCAGAGCAAGACCGGCCTGTTTTGCACTGAGGCCGGAAGCAGGATCCGGCAATGGTGTAAAGGAACCCTGAAGTTTTGCAGTTTTGTCATACGGCGGTTCCCATCCGGCGCTGCCTCCGGTACTTGCGCCAAACCAGGGAGAAGAAAAGCTTAAGGTAATTCCGGCCGTCCAGCTTTGCCTGGTTAACGGATAATGCTGACCGCTTACCGAATAAGTTCCTATTGCCTTTACGGCGGGAATCCAGCTTCGGGATGCAAATTTTGCTTCTGTTTCCTTTTGCATAATCGAATGAACAATACGGTGTAAATCTGGATTTCTGCCCAACGCCAAACGATGAACAGCTATTGCATCGGGAATTACCGGAGAACGATAAATGTCCACCTGTTCCGAAAGTTCCGGCATATCATCCAGTCCCAGCAATTCCATAAATTGCTTTTCCAATTCTTCGCCTTGAATTTTCATTGACAGCAATTCCAGTTCCGCTTCCCTTACAGTAATATCCGCATGAATTAAATCCAGCGGAATTATCATTCCCAAAATCAATTCTTCCTCAAGGATCCGTTTCTGTTCATTTAGTGAAAGCAGCGCTGCTTCCCGAATAACAATAATCAACCGGGACAATAAAATTTGCCGGTAAAAGGAAAGCGCCGCTTCAATTACAGCCGATTCATTCCGCTTTAATTCATCAGAAAGGAGGATTAATTCCGTACGTTCTGCGGCCCGGGCCGTTCTGGTTCTGCCGCCATCAAACAGCAATTGTTCCATGTTGATCGAATACGTTTTGGTGAATGAATCAGCGCTAATCAAAGATAGTCGTTCATCCTCAGAAGCCACAAAACTCAGTTGGGGCAAAAAAGCGCGCATTGACAAAGCCCATGTCCCTTCCCTCAATGCACGCTGAGCGCGGAACATCTTAATTTCCGCAGAAGCTGCAACGGCAAGGCGGCCTGTTTCTTCAAAGCCAAGAATCATCCTTTTATCAGTTCGTTGAGCCAGTACGGAATGCGCTGTTAAAAAACAAAGAACCATAATGTAAAATGTTTTCATTTTTTCGGAAGCGCCCTTAATGCATTTGACAAAGCCGATTCCAAAAGATCATGAAGGGTCTTTGACGACGAAAAACTTTTAGCTCCGGAAAGAATGGCCTTACCCGCAGCAAGAACTGTTCTTTTTCCCGGTTTACCCGCCGTCACATCATCTGCATTTTCCATTATTTCGTTCTTCCAAACCAAAATTTCTGCAGACAGGGAACGGCGGGTTTTCCAGTTTTCCATATATTCACGCTCTATCAATACTGCATCTATCTTGTATGCAGGCAATTGTTCCGGTAAAGCAGTTCCCTGTGAAACCTGCTTATACCCTGCCTTTGCCAGAAGAAGCGGCAAAAGCCTCTTTGTTTCTGACTCGACCGAATCCCAGTCTGCATTTTTATCTACCTGTATGGTTCCTATTTCCAAGGTATCAAAAAACCTGCCGGTGTCCGGCGACCAGTTTTTACCGGAAGGAATACCCAGCATGGAACAGGAAAGTAAACACAGGCTTAGACATACGCCAAAAAAAATATTCAGGAAAATGCTTTTAAGCCGAAAGTTATTGATCATTTTAATGTCTCCATAGTGTCGATTACCGTCCTGAGATCGCCTATCCCCTTATTCAAACTTGTATTCCAGGGCAGGAGCAGTTCAGCCTTGCGAAGATCTTCCAAAGCGCCTCCGCCGTTTCCCGCAGTCCATCGAAGTTTTGCCCGGTCTACAAAAACCAGAGCTGTTTCTGCCGAAGCCTCTACGGCTCTGTCCAGCAAAGCGGCTGCATCTTCTGCATCTCCCCGTTGAAGCGCCAGATCGGAAGCCAGCCGCAAAGCGCGAATATCCTGGGGATTATTCCGAAGCATCATCTCTGCGACTTTTTGGGCTTCGTCTTCCCTGTCCTGTTCACGCAGGATTCTCGCAAGAAAAAGGGCTGCCTCGCCCGAACCGGGAGTTTTGTGCAGAATCCTGCGCAGTAATACTTCCGCTTCATTTCCCCTGCCGGAAAAATAGAGTGCTTTGGATCGCAGCACAAGAGCGGGAGAAAAATCCTTTACCTTCTCGAGCATCGAGGAAGTTTCTTCAAAACGGCCCTGAGTATAGGCAGCGGAAGCACGGCTATAAAGAATCAGCGTTTCTTCATTCACTTCGTCCTTACAGGAAATAAAAAGCGTTGTTAAAAAAAGCAAAATTGCAGTTTTACGAATTATCATGATTAACCCCTGGAAATGTAGAGCAGCCGTTCCGCCAGTCTGCCCCGGGCTTTTTCCGCTTCTGCAGAAAACCAGATACGAAAAAGACTTTCGCCTGCCAATGCCCGCATTGCCCCGGATGCATAGAGTGTTGAAGGATTATCGGGCAGGGCAGCCAGCGGCAGCAACGGCAAAAGCAAATTTGGATTTCTTTGATTTACCGCCGTGGTAACAGCCGCATCTATTTCAAAACGGGTTTTAAGAACCGGCGCATCTTCCGTTTTTAAACCCATTGATTTTGCCAGTATGATCCGGCATTCTGCTGCATAAGGCCCTTCCGGCGCCAAATTAATACAGCGTTCCGCATGCGCAGATGCAGCATTCGGTGATTCATCTAAAATACTTTTACCACTTGCATTTTCCGAACGTGCATAACGGTACCAATACTCCGGAAATCCTGCATAACGGGCACGAATAGCTCCGTACGTAGATCGTTCATCCCTTTCTGCAGTTCCTTTTTCCAAAGCACAAACCAATAACATAAACCGGGAAAAACTGTCCACTTCGGTTTCTTTACCGTAAAGCTTTGTGAGCAATTCTTCCGCTATGTCATAGCGGCCGTCAAAATAGGCAAGGATCGCTCTGACAGCCGCCGCAATTTCCTTATGTGCTTCAGGCCCAAAGGCAGTATTTTCTTCCAGTAGTTTTTCCAGCCCTTGCCTGATCGATTCTTTGGTAACATCCCCTGCCCCCATGGCATAGGCCCAGGACAGTTCTTTATATACCGCCAACACCGCACCGGAATAATCGCCGGCATCTTCCCTCAGTTTCGATTCGGCAAGTCCCAGACCGGGAACAAAACCGCCGGATCTTTCCAATTCCGCAAGATCATCCAGCGCAGCGGGTAATAAAATTCCGTTATCCGGCGGAACATCCCGACCAGGTAGCGTAATAGCATCCAAACCGGGCAATAATGCCGGCTTTGCAGCTGCCTTACCTGATCTGACCGCGCAGGAATTTAAAACCAGGAATGGTATTACCAGTACCATCATTATCAGTAACATAAGCAGAAGAGAAATATTTGTTTTTTGCATAATAACTCCTTTCCCCCCAATCACTTCCTACAGGGCAGAAGAGTTGTTTTTGCTTGTATTGGGAAAGAAAAAAGTGAGAAAAATCGGAAAAATTATTAATTAAGGCTGTTCCAAAACTTCAATTTTAAAAACAAACTCAATTCACTGCAACACTCCCGGTATTTCAGCAGGATCAAAACCGCTTATACGGTAACCTTTTTCCAGTAAAATAATAATGATCTCTTCAACTGCGGAGGGGAGCCAGCTGCGGTTGTATGATCCTTCGGGATCCAAGGCAAGCTGTTTTTCCATGGTTGTGTATGCATCTCTGGCATCATGGAGCAGGATGATGCCTCCCTTTTCTTTTTCGACCTTCTCTATAATCCTGGCAATGGCCTTGTCCCTGTCAACGCCGGAAAGAACTGCATCATAAATGCGAATTGTACAGGGCGCCATGCGGTAGCCCTGCTGTTCCCAAAATTGCCGCTGGCCTCTTTTGTAATACCCGCCGTGGGGCCGGTAGGCAGGAAGCACTGAAGCAGCCTGTTCCTGTTCACCAAGAGCAGCAAGAATCGCCTTTTCTCCTGCAAGAATGTTGGCGCTGAAGGCCTCGTTATTTAAAAAAAATGCCCAGCTTTCTCCGTAACCATGATTGATAATCCGGTGACCTCCGGCGGCAATGCGCCGTACCATGGCGGGATTCTGTTCAGCGTTAATTCCCAGAAGGGAAAAACAGGCCCGTATTCCGTACTTTTCCAGCACTTCCAAAAGCCTGAGAGTAGTATCGTCATAAACATTAGGGCCGTCATCAAAGCTGAAAGTTACAATGCCGGAAGGAAATTCACGGGGTTTGGTATTAATGCTTTTGCAGGCCCCAAGATTCAGATATACGATAACGAAAAAAAGTATTAAAAAAAAATCGCCAATTCTTTTCATTAAACAATATCCGGTGCTTAAAGAATAATACATTAACCTCATTAGTGGAAGCGGTACTGTACCGGATTCAGTCTAAAAAACAGATTCCTTTTGCGTTGTCTTGACATAAATTGAAAATTCCTTATTGTTGAATAATCAAATATATTGTAAAAGCGCTGGTTAACATATGATCTCAAATGAAACATCATACAATAACATTGCAGAAAAATGGGCAGAAGTTCAGAGCAAATCATCTCCCAGTAAACTTGTAACGGATTTTTCATCAAAAATAAAACCAAACGGAAAAATATTGGACATTGGCTGCGGAACAGGTTATCCAAATACAAAATATTTATCCGATAATGGATTTTCAATTACAGGAATTGATATATCGGAAAATATGCTGAAAAAGGCAATTGAACAAAAAATAAAAAATGCAAATTTTTATTTATCCGATTTTTATAAATATAAACCGGCAGAAAAATATGATGGAATAATTGCTTTTGATTCGTTTTTTCATTTTTCAAAGAGAAGACAGAAAGAAATTTATAAAAAAGTATCCGATTGGATTAATACAGGAGGTTATTTGCTGTTTACACACGGAAATGAAGACAGCGAAATAGAGGGAAATATGTTTGGGGAAGTCTTTTACTATAGCGCCCTTAATACAAAAGAAGTTCATAAATTGCTTTTAAAATCAGGTTTTAAAATTGAATTATCAATAGAAAAATACAAAGAAGAAAACATAGAAAGAGATTTAGTGATACTTGCAAAAAAAAATAAATAAGGCTACCCGGCAATGCCGGATAGCCATTCTCTGCAGCAAAGCAAATACTACAAACTTTCGCCGAAATCCTTGCGGAATTGCTGAACAAGCATATCAGGCCAGTTACTCACCGGCTTTAAGCGGCCAAAGAAGAAACGCAGTACTTTGGGCTCTTCGACAAACTCCAGTCCGCCGATTAGATTACGGTTTTTAAACAGCCACGCAATACGGTCAGCTACGTATTTAACCTGCGACAATGTGAACACGCGTTTGGGAAATGCGAGCCGCAATAGTTCCATTTCCGCCAGACGTTCGCTGCCGTCTTCATTACGCTGTTCGCTCATCGTACCGCGTTCCATGCCCCGTATGCCGCCTGCAATAAACACAGCCGATGCCAGAGCGCCGGCCCGGTAATGGGTCTGCGGAATGTGTGAACAAAACTCAGTAGCGTCTATATGACAGCCAAGACCGCCGGGCGGCGTTACAACGGGAATTCCCTTTGCCTGAAGTTCACTGCACAGAGCTTCTACAAAAATCGGCGTCTGGCTGATTACATCCATGTCCATAGATTCCTGTAAGCCAACCGCCATTGCTTCCATTTCGCGTACCGACATACCGCCGTATGTAAGAAAGCCTTCGTACAATGGCACCATTTCGCGCATTTTAATAAACAGTTCCTCGTTGGAAGTAAGAATACCGCCGCCGCGGGCAGCACCCAGCTTGCGGGAAGAAAAATAAATAATATCCACAAGCGAGGCTATTTCACGTGTAATGTCCTTGATGTCGGCATCCTTGAATTCCGGATCGCGTATCTTGATAAAATACAGGTTGTCGGTCAAAAGACTTGCATCGTATATCAGTTTAATGCCCTCGCTGCGGCAAATCCGGGATACTTCACGCAGGTTGGCCATGGATACCGGCTGTCCGCCGACAAGGTTGGTTCCCGCCTCGATGCGTACAAAACTGATTTTTTCCTTTCCAATCCGTTTGACTGCTTCAGTAAGCTTTCCGGTGTCCATATCGCCCTTGAACAGATTGCTGCTCTGTATCTTGAGTCCTTCATCATTGATCAATTCTTCGACTGTGCCGCCCATAAGGGAAACATGCGCCTTGGTTGTTGTAAAATGATAGTTCATCAGAGCGACCGATCCTGGCTTTACAATGGTTTGTGCAATGATGTGCTCACAGGCACGGCCCTGATGGGCAGGAAGAAAGTGTTTCATTCCGAATATGTCCTGCAAGACTTTTTCCAGGCGAAAATAAGTTTCCGAGCCGGCATAACTGTCGTCCGCCTGCAGCATGGCAGCATACTGTTTTTCGCTCATGGCATTAACACCGCTGTCTGTCAGCATATCGAGGAAAATATCCAGGTTTTTAAGCAGGAATGTGTTAAACCCCGCTTCGCTCATACATTGCATACGTTTTTCCACCGGATGCAGGTTTATCTTCTGTACCATGCGTACTTTGTGCATCTCCAATGGAACGCTTTCTCCGGAAAAAAATTTCAGATTGGGCATATCTATCTCCTTATTGTAAATGGTTTTCGGCCAAAAAATTGCCGGAGGAAAATTAACGGTGGATTATGGCCCCTCAGAACGAGGGGCTAAGATAGGAGTAACAGTAACGGTCAGAAACGAATTTCAATAGCATCATGCAATCCAATCATTTTTACAAAAAAATGTCAAGTATTTTTTTCCCAATTTTTTCCCAAAAGCTAAAGTAGCTGTTCCATAATCAATTTTTTCTTGTATACTATTGCCATGATAACCTTTGGAATTTATTGTCTAACCGGAATTGTCAATCTGGTAAGCGCCTTTTTCTTTAAAGAAGGCTTACGGAAAATCTCAAAATGCTGCCTTATGCCGGTGCTGCTTGTTTTTTACCTTTTTGAAGCGGAGCAAATTCTTTTTCTTGTTATTGCCGCCCTTGTCTTTAGCTGGGCAGGCGACATCTTCCTTATAAATAAAGATAAACCTCTCTTTTTCAGATTAGGGCTGGCGGCGTTTCTGATAAGCCATATTTTTTATAGCGTCGCTTTTCTTACCCTGGCGGGGATGATCAACAACCTGGCATTGATCTTTTCTGTGATCATCGCCGTTCCCATGGGACTTGCCATGCTGAAACTTCTGAATGCCAGCCCTCCGATGAAAATTCCGGTTACCGCTTATGCCGTATTTATTATTCTGATGAGTTTATCCGCTCTTCAGTTAATGCTTGCCCGGCCAGGTTTACCGGGGATTCTTGTCTTTTCAGCGAGTGTGATTTACCTTTTTTCCGATACCTTTATGGCGTATCTTCTTTTCCACGGTAAACCAAAGCACTTTAACCTCATTACCATGATTCCCTATATCATAGCTCAGGGAGGCATTATTATGGGGCTGGTTTTAGGGTCAGTACCGTAATCAGGATTTCCACCAGTAGTGAACATTCAAACACATATAAAAGCTATACTTCCTAGTTTAATACGCCAGTGTTAAGGAACAGCCTCAATTACTCATTGGAACTTGGCGGTTCAGGTATTTTTATTGAGTTGAGCAGCTGGTTCATTTCAACAAGAGGATCCTTGTATGGCTCAAAATGGAAGAAGACCTCATAGTTTTTTCTGGAAATAACCCGTATGGGTTTTCCTATACATTCGACGATCGGAGCTGAACCAATATCGGGAAAATATTCGCTTTTAAGCGGCGTAAATGTACAATTCGTCCCGTCAAAATAAAGGCGTCCTATGTTGGCAGGAAAATGAACCAGGAAGATGAGGAAATCTGAATTGCCTCCGCCGACAGTATAGGTTGCTCCCTTCTTCATGGCATGGATATTACGTCTGCCTATTGCGGTATTTTGTTCTTCAACAAATATGTTAAGCATGGGCGGTTTTGTAAGGAACTGATTTGAAGTATTCCTGTAGTGGTAACTTCTGTTTGGCCCTTGCAGAGATGCTTCAGCCTGCCGTGAAGCATAGCTATTAAGCAATGCCGCATTGTTTGAAGCATCGCCTGAACCGCTCCCTTCCGAAGAAATTTGAGCCATGGCTTTTTTGGGCGAAGATTGAAGCTTCCGCATTCGGAGGATAATAAAAAGAATCAGTAAAAGGAGCAGCAATGTTCCTGCAATAATCAGAGGCAAAGGAATGTTTTGAAAATTAAATCCGCTGCCGCTGCTTTCTCCGGAAGTTTGAGCTGCTGTTACGCCGGTTTCATTTCCTTGTACTGTTTCACTGGCTGCGGAATCTGAACCGGAAAACGACTGTTCTCCGACTGGAGAAGTACCCTGAGCTGTATTATCCGAAGCAACGTCTTCATTACCGGAAGAATCTGTACCTGTTACAGAATCTGTACCAACAACACCGGTTGTACTGCCAGCTGCACCTGAGCCGGAAGTACTGCCGGACGATCCTGCAGCAGAACCTGTACCGATTGTACTGCCGGAACCAGAAGCAGCAGCGGACGTACCGGAAGCAACACCGCTTTGCCCCGGACTCATGGGACTTGTGGCCCGGATAAACTGCAGGTCTGTCCTCGGCGGGAAACGCCCTGCAGCAGCGCTTACCTGACCGCTTAAATCACTATCGGAAACAAAGAAAACTTTTTTTGGTCTTTCTCCCTGAATGGAACGGGTATATTGCTCCGTATAATTTATGGCAGCCGCAGGATCTGAACTTGGATCCAGCGGATAAAGCAGCCATATCCTGGCACTGGCTGTTTGAATATCCCCCTCTCCCAAAATGCGACGGGCAATTTCAAACCTGGGCTTTGAACCAAAAGAAATAATGTGCAGGGTATCCCCAATAGACAGATTTTCTGCAAGAAACAGTCTAGAAAGATATGTCCCCACTTCATTGTAATATGAAAACATGGAAGATGAAGTATCAACCACCAATACTACATCCTTGCCTTGCTGAGCTGCGAGGGGAAAAAGTATTGAGACAATGAACAGAACAAGAAATACTTTTTTCACTTTTATCACTCCTCCGGAACCGGTTAAAAAGGTACCTTGGTAATTTCTTTTATGCTATATTTCACCGTTACCGCATCTCTGGTTTCGTCAGATGAATATTCAAACTCTTCTCCAACTCTCTTGTTAAGTATAGCACTGCCAACCGGAGAAAGATAGGAAATAATACGATTATCCGGATCCGATTCCCAGGGACCCAAAACGGAGTATTCCGTTTCTTCTCCTGTTTCCTGATTGATTAAAACAGCTTTCGTACCAAAAGATACTTTTTCGGTATTTACCATTGAAGGATCGAATATCTGCGCCCGATCAAGATCTTCATTAAGTTTTGCAACAGTGGATTTAAGGAGTTCCTGTTTTTCTTTGGCTGCCTTGTATTCTGCATTTTCCCGCAAATCTCCAAGGGAAAGGGCATACTCAATTTCTTTTGAGTTGTTGGGAATTTCCACATCCATAATATAAGTAAGTTTCTTTTGCATTTCTTCGTGTTTGGCGATGGTAACAATAAGTCCCAAAGACACTGTTTTTTCCGCTTCCTTGGCAAATTTAATTTCAGGATCCCGTTCCTGAATAATTTGCCGAAGTTTCATTTTATCCGCCGGATCAAGATCCTTGACGTCATTGATAAGAGTATAAATCCGGAGCATGGTATCCCTGTCTGCACTGCCTATAAAGGTTTCCAAAAGACCATCTTTAAAAAGCAATGTGTAGACATTTTTGTTAACCTTCCGGTTTTCCGTTGTATCCCGGTGGTGGTCAATATCCCTGTATGTTATATCCAGAATGTAGATCAGAATAATGATCTTTTTTTCTTCGGTAATACCGGCATTGTCAAAACGTCGGCTGTTTTTTTCGTTCTTTAAAAACCAAACTACAGCTTCTCTGTAATCCCTGTAGTTTTCGAAGCAGTTCCGAATCATCATAACAATTTTATCTTCATAGCCTTCTTTTTCCAGACTATAGATAATCGAAGGAAGAAGTACATTGGGAAAAAGACGTATATATATTTCCGGCCATACATCAATAAAATGACGGGTTTGCAGAAGAAAATCTTCTTTTAACCGGGAATCTTTAAGGCTAAGAAACAAAGCTGGAATATCCTGAATTTTATCAAAGATATCCTTAAAATTCATCGGCACACTCGGAGCAAGCTGGGGAAGACGGTTTGACATTTCCTTAATCAGAAGATAAGAAGCAACAATCTGTTCATTTACCTGACTATACGATCGAAGATATCCGGTAAAATAGGAAATCATCTCGGTAAAGAATTCCGAATCAAGTTCTGCATCTTTCTGAGCTTCAAAACTCCTAATTGTGTCAATGCGATCGAAAAAGTTCTTTCCCGCCTTGAATTCATTGTAGAGTTTTTCTTCTATGCTAATAGGTCTTTCTCTGACTGTAAAAAGATCTATATTATCCGGACTGACTCCAAAACCCGGATCAGTTTTCAGTATCTCCCTGACCCGCACGCTCCATGCTGTCCATTCTCCGGCAGAGAGTATCGAAGGCACCAATTCCGCCTTAATCCGCTTGATATCGCAGAAATTACCAAAACTTTTGATTACGGTTTTTAAAGCCCACGTATGCTCAGTCTTTACCCGTTCATGCAGCTTTTCCTTTTTCTGAGTAGCCTTGAGGACCCAAATATGATTTTTTGACAGGGTTTGAAGCGCATTGACCGCCATTTTAAGTGACATTGTATGCCCGCGTTTTTTGGCAAAATCCACTGCAATTTCATCTCCCTTTATGCTGGAAATACGGCCAACGCCCCAGGTACGGTGGAACACATAGTTTCCCTTGTCAAAAGCAATGTGCTTTTCAAAATCCGTTATCGCTTCCCTGACATTGCGCCAATTCTGGGTAAGGTTGGAAATACGAATGTATTCATCCAGCTGACTATGATCTTTATACTTTAAACGAAAGCATTCGGTTATTTCTCTGCGTGCCAAAGAATCCCTTTCATCGTACTGCAGAATAAGTTTTAAAATGCCGATTGCAGTATCGATTTCCCCGCGCTTTTTGCACGATGCAAACACATCTTCAAGAAGCAATACAGCTTTGTCTTCACTGATATTTTTGGCAATTCTTTTTTCCACATGAAGAAAAAAATCAATGTCTTCCGGACAGTATTCGATTAGTTTTGACCAGATTTCTCTGACGTTGGTGAATAAGCCTTTGCTGACAAAGCGATGCAGGGCTTTTTTATAGTAATCCACCGTCGTTTCAATCTTATCTTCTTTTTCGTAATGCTCAGCCAGAGCTTTTGCTATTTCCGCCTCTTCATAATCAACTTTAACCAGCCGTTCCCATATTCCAATTATTGGTTCTTCTTCGTTTTCGTTCTTGCAACATTCTGCCAAAGTACGCAACGCAAACTTGGATTCTCCGTATTCAAGAATTCCATCGCACAGATACCGGACTACGCCCCATTTGTGGTTATCCACAAAGATCGTTACAAGGTTTACCAGAACCGTATCATCGATAAGCTGCCGTGACAGGGCAATCATTCCAGAGAGGTACAGTGCAATAATACTGTTTTTTGTATGCATAAGGTGTTCGTCACAGAGTTGTTTTAATTCATCAAAAACCTTGTTTTCTCTGGCTTCCTTTAAAAAATGATCCAATTCTTTAAACTGGCTCGTAGAATAGTTGCTTAAAGCCGCCCTTGTCCATTTTTCCTCGTTGAGCATTTCCTGTACATTTTTTAACAGCGGTATAGTTACCGTCTGTGTTTCAGCAGCTTCAGCCATTTCTTACTCCTAATTGAGCTTGTTCCAAAACTCTTTTCTATACTAATAAATCCGTTTTCAACAAGCTGATAAAATTTAATTCCTGTATCGTTCATATACCGCCGGATCGACAAGTTTTATCTTTAACATGGTTTCCTCGATAAGAGCCGGATCCGCTTTTACGTTCTCATAATGATCAATAAGCCACAAATAACGGTTGATAAGACGGGGTTTTAAAAGATTAACACCTGCCTCTTCCGCTTTACTTCCGGCCTTACTCCGTACTTCATTTTCCAGAGTAAAAATTGATTGCTTTAGCTTTCCCAGTTCGGCAAGTTTAAGTTCCCGTTTAACATTGAAAAACCCATAAAGAGGGCCGTAAATAGGAATCCACTCCAATAGTTCCTGCCCGCTGTAACAAGCTTCGCCTACCAGATCCGCCAGCCGAAGGATCAGTTCTGAATCCATGTTCCGGATATCCACCCCCTGAGGATCAATAAAAAAAGCCTCCCTAAAAAGTACCTTGGCAGCCCTGGTTTCTTCCAACAGAGCATTAACATCTGCCAGTTCAGAAAGTGTCTCTCCATCTTCCCTTTTAAACCGGGCAGCCTGCTCTAAATATTTGAGGGCTTCTTCAAAATTTCCAACCCCCTTGTAGCAGCGGCCAACGAGGAGCAACAGTTCCGGATCATGTTGATTTTCCCCATCTCCCAAAAGACTTTCAAAAAATCTTAATGCAGAAGAAAAAATAAAATGTTTAACTGCATAAAGGCAGTTATCAAAATCCCGGGGTTCTCCAAGCCGGTCTAAAAAACTATAAAAACTTTTCCAATGGGAAAGTATAAACCTTCCCTTGTCGTGAGAATCCTGAAACTCAGGCAGTTTTTTAAGCCGTTCCATCCACCAAACAAGACACTTTAAGGCATAGCTTGTCTCGACATGCTCAAAATCAAGCGTAAGGGCTTCATCCAAAGCAAGTCTTGCACCTTCCGGATCCTGGGTTTTCAGGCAATTATAGGCCTTTTGCAAGAGCCCTTCTACCGTTTTTTCAGCGTCCATTTCTGGTTATTTTATTGTATCATTATTCTGCCTTCCATAACAAGGTCTTAAATCCCACGGAAATCCATTTTCATTGACAGTCAAAATAGACAAGATGTTCCTGGTTTTCCCTTTCTTTCGGATTAACTATATTGAAAGACTTCTGCGGTAAATTGGAGTTGTAGAACTATTTAAACCCTATTCTGAACCCTAATCCCAGACGGAAGCCTTCCACAAAAGGAAGGTCTTCACCAGACCATATCCGCCAGATTGGCATCCAGATACGCAGGTCAAAGCCCAAATCAAGACCTTCTGTTATGGGAAAATCCATTCCACCGCCGATAAATGGAAAAATAAAACGGCCGCTTCCCCAAAAATAAGAAGTTATTTTTTCTCTGGCTTGGCCTACATTAAGACCAGTATGGGGATTTTTGTCGTTGGTATGTGATTCACTATCTTCAATTCCGTAGGCAGGAAAAACAATCCTCAGGTCAAAGGCAAGTCCGCCATAGGCTCGAATTGTAAATTTGTCTTCTTTGGGATTAAAGCGCCATACCGGCTGGAATCCTAAAATAAGACCCATTACAAAGGCGCTTCGGAACTCATCGTTGGCGGGGACTACCCGATCCAGGTTGACATCATAATCGTAAGTATTTCCGTATAGATCCAGCGAAACATCAACAGCTAATCGATCTGAGAATGGATAAGAAGCGGCTCCTCCCAATGACGGAAGCATAGGCATTGGTGCCGATGCATTACCGTTGTCTTCGGGGAATAAAAGCAGTGTGCCGCGAACAGACCAGTCAATAGCTTCAAAAAATCCCTTTATCCCCTGAGCTTGCAGGGGCAGTGCAGTAAAAACGAGACACAATGTTATTGCCGCAATGCGCCTGCAGGAAAATGTCACACGCTCATTTCCTCAACCAGCTTCTCTGTCCGGCTTACAATGTTCGCTGCAAAACAGGCGATATCTTTTACTTCATCCTTTTTTACCCTGAAACCAATAGCTCCCGGATGACCGCCGCCGTTTACAATTTGCAGCCCTGCCAGTACCGTTCTTAGATCTATATGGAGGTATTTGGCACTGCGTCGTAAACGAAACTGAACAAAATCCGAAAGCGAAGGATCGTCATAATATGCCACAAGGCCCAGTTTATGGCAATCTTCCGCAAGTGTATCCGCTGCCGCTTTGGAAACATTGACGAGCAGTTCCGAACCGTAGTTATTAAGGAACTTGGCCGATTGTTCTTCATTTATGCAGATATAGTGAATGGATTTTTCCGTGTTTTTTAACTGCATGATCCCTTCAAAGCAATGCTTTTCCCGAACCGAAAAATTCTGGATTACATCGAAAACCGCTTCCATAGAAGAAAGATTTTTGCTGTCTTTAAGGGTTTTTTCACCCAGAAGTCTGGCGAAAATATCAGTAAAAATCCTATAGTAAAATTTTTCCCGCCGGGTTTTCAGATATTTTCCCATTTGGGAATCCCCGACAATACCGGTAATAATCGCCAACGCAAGGTTTCTGGTAAAAAAATCTATTTTCTTAAACTTTTCTTTTTGCTGCGATAGTTTAAGAAGAAAGTATCCGATAAGCTCACAGGTACTGGAAGCTTCGCTTAAAAGACAGTAACCTTCGTCTCCTGTATAGCTGGCGTCTCCTCCAAGATGGTGATCAATTTCAATCTTACAAATATCCTTATCTTCCATAAGGGCTTTAATTTCATCGTTTTTTGCGATCATATCCGGCTTGGGGGTGTCCAGAATAATTACTGCAGAATAGCTTTTACCCTTTGACAGTTTTCCGTAAGACACCTCTATACCGTTATACTTACAAATAGCCAAAAGATAACTAAATTGGGCCATAACCGGGCCGGATAAAAATATGGTGATTTCTTTGTTAAATTTTCCCAAGAGGAGGGCAAAAGCCACCAGTGAAGCGATACAATCCGTATCGGGATCCTTATGGCCAAGGAGAAGAAAGGAATCCCGTTCAATAATCGTATCCCTAAAACGGTTTACAATACGGTTTTTTTCTGCAATGCTTTTTATTTCAGCCTTAATTTGGTTTTCCATATATAATCCCCTAAATAGTATAATACTTTTACCAGTTTATTTCCAGCAGTAAAAATCCAGCTGCACCAACATTCCAGTCTTTTTGTTCTTCCCAGCTTGCAACAAGAAAAATATTTGAACCATCTCCCAGCAGAGCAACTCCCGTATAAACAAAATTTTCGGAGGAGTCCGCTGAACTGTTGTCAAAAAAGTTGGGATTCACTATGTTATTCAGGGCAGGCAAAACAAAATGACTGTCTTTAATAACTGTTCCGTTAGAACTGCAATAAACACCCCTGCCATTGGGAAAAAGGAGTACTACCAAAGCATCATTACCGGGAGTGTGCGGACGATAATAACCGCTTATTTCCAAAGGGAATTCATCGCTTTCGGCATCCTGAACTGCCGTAAAACCTGAAAAAAGCCGTTTGGCAGGGAAATCAGGAGAAACAACTGCGGTTGTACATGGCTTTCTTGCCAATCGTTCTGCCTCCGAAATGGCCCAGGCAAGGAGCGGCGGTACCAGGTTAGGATCTGCTTCCAACGGAGACGCCGCTTCCAGATACTGCTCAACATATATCCCCTGCCCGCTCAGAGACAAATCAAATGTTCGAAAATAGTTGTTCTCCTGCCCTGAATTTTTTTTTTGGATATACCAGATCTCGTCATTACCCAGGAAAACGGAATTACTTATCAAAACCGCAGATTTATCGGCGTTTATTGCAGAAATGGTAACTGGTTTAAGAGACCAGTCTCGTAGCGTCCATAATGGGAAAAGCGGCAAAGGGATTTCTTCCACAGAAAAAAAACGTTCGCTTGTAAAAAAAACAGTTGGTCTGTTATTATAGCGAAAAAACGCCGCTATTTGATAATTATTCCATGTTTCTTCACCCTGATAGTAATAAAGAGTATTTTCACCGCCTTGATTCCGCAGTTCCAGTATTCCGCCTCTATTAATAGCCGCGTAAAGAATTTCTTTTTTATCTGTATCGTTTGCATAGACAGGCAGAAAATGAGAAATATGCAGGCTATGTGTCCAGGGTATGAATGGGCCAAGAGATGCTTCTGCGGGAGAAGGGATCAAAACAGGGCCATCGAAATCAAGTTCAAAATAAAACGGTTCCGTACCTGAGGATTTAATGATGTACAGAGGAGCTTGCCCTGATATTCTTTCTGTTTTAGAGGAAAGGTTATTTAACGGGCATGCCGTGAACAGTAAAGCCTGGATCAGTATAAACAGAATATTTTTTAGAATACCTGAATTACTGAAAAAACCTGATTTACGGTACATTTTACTATTTTCAATATCTATTCTTAAATTGTCAACGCTATGGAAAAGGAATCCAAAGCAGCATTTGAGAAGAAATGCTGAGCCTGCCGCCGGGACAAACAAATATTTCCGAACGGGGAGAAAGAAAGAGTATTTGATTTTCTCCTTCTTTCCAGAACAGGGGCTGCCGAAAAGGAGATGCGGTCAGCCAGGGACCGTCATGAGGTACACTTATTTCCACACCGGTTCGGACTTCCGCACGTATATAACTTTGCCGGAACCCTGAGCTGACTGTTCTTTCTGCAACATATTTCCAGTCTGCAAGCCACGGATCCAGCCTTAGTTCGGAATTTGAGTTTTCCTGTAATAAAGAACGGAAGCGTTTCCAATCAAAATACATAGGCGCCCTGTTTGTTCCCGTATTGAGCTCCTGGGCTTTATCCAGTTCCCGGTAGAAATAAGCTTCCGCTCCTGCCTCCCAACTCAGAATAATGGTTTCTCCTGTGACATCAAGGGGAAAAATTGCTCCGGCAGGATAAAACAATCCGGCAGCAAGTGATTTTTCAGGCCAATAAGGCCAGGCAAGTATGGCGTTAGGCCATTCCTGAAGCAGACCGATCTCTGCACTTGCAGTTGTTACTTCCTTTTGACGGAAATTTCCGGCTGAATCGTAATACTCCAGTTTCCATTGGCATTCACCCAGTAATTCAGCATGTGCAATAGGTAACGGGGGAAATGCTACCTGGTATGTCTCAGGTATGGGAGGAAGCCCGCAAGAAACTAACGTTATAACAATAGCGAAAAATGATATAAATGAGGGGTTCATACTTTTATTAAGGGTAAACAATAAGATTTTGCTTGTATTATATCAAAATTTATTTAGAGATCTGTAGAGCCGCTTTGAAGGTTTTTTATGTAAAAATCCATGGCCGTCAAACGAACCTGTACGCTTTCATCTGTGTTTCCATCTGATTTACGGGTTTTAAGAGCCTCTGCAAGGTTGAAAATAAGTTTTTTCCCCAATTCCATTCCCAAATCGTCAGTCTCACAGTAAAGTTTATCCAATTCTGCTATTTCCTTGTAAGTTACAGTTTCAAATCCCGAAGCAGGAAAACCTTTAAGTAAAGTATCAAGCTTGAGATGAAACTCTTCGATGGTCATAGCGCACCTCAAATACCAATGGGTTCTGCCATTATTTTACCCGGTTTTATGCTTCATTGTATTATATACAGTTTAGTGTAACAATCCCTTTTTTTAGTGTGTATTTTGGGAGTTTCAATAAAAAAAGTCTGGCAACTATCTACTCTCCCGCGTCTTAGAGGCGCAGTACCATTGACGTTAGAGGGCTTGACTTCCGAGTTCGGAAAGGGATCGGGTATAGCACCTCCACCATAATCACCAGACTAATAAAACCTTTTCATGGTTTATTTTGGAGTTTTACTGTGCACTGCAGATTCCAAAATAAAACAGTTTTTCAAGGGAACAAACAAAACTTTGTCGGGTTATGTTTTACGGGTTTGGTATTGTGGACAATAATATGGTCAAGCCTCACGGTAGATTAGTAGCGGTCGGCTGAACATGTTACCATGCGTAGACCTCCGCCCTATCAACCAGGTAGTCTTCCTGGTACCTTTAGGGGGGTTATACCCCCAGGGATGGTTTATCTTGAGGTGGGCTTCCCACTTAGATGCCTTCAGCGGTTATCCCTTCCGAACGTAGCTACCCAGCACGTGCCCTTGGCAGGACAACTGGTACACCAGCGGTTCGTCCATTTCGGTCCTCTCGTACTAAAAACAGCTCCTCTCAACCATCCAACGCCCATGGCAGATAGGGACCGAACTGTCTCGCGACGTTCTGAACCCAGCTCACGTACCGCTTTAATTGGCGAACAGCCAAACCCTTGGGACCTGCTTCAGCCCCAGGATGCGATGAGCCGAC
>WRIB01000034.1 GCA_009782955.1 Treponema sp.
TACCGGTGTAAGAATGCTGATCAGCCAGATTGTGCCTGCATTTAAAGGTATTTCCGACAAACTTGTACCCAATGCAATTCCCGCTCTGGACTGTCCGGTAATTTTTAACTATAAACCCAATGCTGTAATTATCGGCTTTGTCGTAGCCATGATCGTTTCCACAATATTGATCCTTGTCTGCAATACTCTTAATGTATTCGGGATCATCCTTATCCCCCTTGTAATTACATCATTCTTTGAATGCGGTACCGCTGCGGTTATCGGCGAAGGTCAGGGAGGACTAAGAGGCTGTATAATAGGCACTATATGTGCAGCAATTGTTATGGTTGCTATAGTCGGCGTTTCTGCCATTGTCTATTCCGGAACCATACAGAACTGGATGCTGATATTCGGCGGTAACGATTTTTCTCTCTTCGGGCCCATTGCACGACTCGTTGGGGGCATTTTCGGTATGGCTCAATAAAGCAAGTTTTTCAGGCTAAATTAACAGGTTAAAAGGACAGTTCAATGGTAATGGACTGTCCTTTTTCCTTGTTTAATTTGAATGAGCTTGTTCCAAAATTTGACATTTTGTAACAGTCTCGGATATATTATAAAAAAAGGAGAATAACGTGCTGTTGGGAGAAATTATTAAAAACAACCGCGTTCAATTTGTAGAAAAAGTTGAAAATTGGGAAGATGCAATCCGTCAGAGCTGCAAGCTTTTAATTGATGATGGAACTATAAGTCCGGAATATGCAGATGAAATTATTGCTGCTATTAATGAGATGGGACCTTATATTGTGCTTATGCCCGGATTTGCCCTTCCTCACGCAATGAAAAATTCAGAAAACGCCCATGGTACGGCTATTGCATTTATGAAACTTGCAGAACCTGTTTCCTTTAATAAAGACAATCACGAAAAAGACGCTTCTGTTTTTTTTACATTGGCAGCAAGAGATTCGGAAGAACATTTAAAAAACATGAGAAAACTCTGGAAGATGCTGACTGACGAAGAACTCTGTGCGGATTTGCTTAAGGTAAGCTCAGCGGAAGAACTTATGGCCCTGGATAAAAAATACTCATGACGATCTTAACGGGAAACGGGGTATCTCCCGGGGTTGCCGTGGGAACTATTCATGTATACAGCGGCTCTCAAATTGTTCCTGAAAAAAAAATGTGCCCGCCCGGAGAAGAACAGTCTCACCTGGATCGATATGAATCCGTTAAAAAGAAAGCTCTGGATGAACTTGAACAAATTTTTCTTGCCATGGAAAGAAAAGATCCTGAAAAAGCAAAGATTTTTAAAGCTCACCAGGATATTATTAATGACGTTGCCATAAACGAAGAAATTCCCGAAAAAATACTGAACGAGCAATGTAGCGGAGATTGGGCAATATATACAATTTACGAAACTTTTTTACGGATGGTTAAAAAAGCCAAAGATCCTCTTATTGCGGAACGGGCAGCCGATTTTGATGATGTACGCGGAAGACTGTTACGGTTATGGCATGGCAGAAACGATGAAGGGCTCTCCGTACTGGAAAAGCCTGTAATTATTGCTGCAAAAGAGCTTTTGCCGTCTGATACAGCTTCTATGGATCCGTCCAATGTTTTGGCTATTCTGACTGAAACCGGAGGGGTTACTTCTCATTCGGCAATTATTGCAAAGAGTTACGGGATCCCTGCCGTATTAGGCATACAAAATCTGTTTGAACATATAAAACACGATCAACCTGCAGCAGTTGATGCCATTGAAGGCAAAATATACCTTGATCCTGATAAATCAATAGTTGAAAAATACACAAAAAAAGCCGAGGCTTGGCGTTTGGAAATTGTAATGGATGAATTTCACCTGAAAACAGAAGCCTCTACAACAGATAATGTCAGAATTGATATTGGAATAAACATTGCCAATGCAGATGAAAAAGAATTGAGAGCCAGCGAATATTGTGACTCTGTCGGATTGTTCCGTACCGAATTTCTCTATATGGGCCGTGGCGAACTCCCCGGGGAGGAGGAACAGTTTATAATCTATAAAAAAGTTCTGGAACGGTTTGGAAAAAAACCTGTTGTGCTGCGTACGCTGGATATTGGGGGAGACAAAACACTACAAAGCATGGAACTTCCGAAAGAAGATAACCCTTTTTTGGGAAACCGTGCATTGAGGTTGTGTTTCAGTTATCCTGATATTTTTAAAACTCAAATCAGAGCATGTTTACGGGCTTCGGTATACGGTAATCTTTGGATCATGCTCCCCATGGTGGGTTCAATAGATGATATACGCAAGGCAAAGGATTTTATTTTTTCTGTTCGTGATAATCTGAAAAAAGAAGGAAAATCCTGCGGTGATTTTAAACTTGGTATTATGATCGAAATACCTTCTATTGCACTTATAGCAAATATAGCTGCAAAAGAAGTTGATTTTGCCAGTATTGGTTCAAATGATCTGTGCCAGTATCTGTGCGCGGCAGACAGGATGAACGGCATGGTAGAACCTTACTATCAGAGCTATCATCCGTCAATGTTCAGACTGCTAAAGGAAACAATTGAAGCTTTTTCCGATGCCGGTAAACCAATTTCAATCTGCGGCGAACTAGGCGGAGATCCTCTTGCCGTTCCTGTCCTGATTGGTTATGGGATAAGGAAACTCAGTATGGGGGCAGCCTCAGTGGCGGCGGTTAAACGCATTATATCAGGACTTACTGTTACCATGGCGGAAGAGATGGCTCACAAAGTACTTGAATTTGCAACTGCCGAAGAAATTAAAACATACCTGATGGATCGGCGCCTTTAATTCTTAAGGAGGAAACATGTATAAAAAAAACGTAAAAGTAATTAATGCATCCGGCCTTCATGCCAGGCCCGGATCGGACTTTGTTCATGAAGCTGCAAAATATAAATCAAAAATTATGATCAGGCGTCTTGACGAAGATGATGATCCGGTTAATGCCAAATCAATTGCATTTGTTTTGTCATTGGGAATAGGAAAAGGAATTGAGGTGGAACTGTCGGCAGAGGGAGAAGACGAAAAAGAATCGGTGGATGCCCTTGCTTCATTTATAGAAAGCGGTCTGGGAGAAAAACCGGAATGAACTCTGCGTATGTCTTTTGTAATTGCCAACTGGTCTTCCCGGATAGTGTTGTACCGGGAAATGTACTTGTTGATAACGGAATTATAAAAGCTGTTAATGAAACTGAGAGTTTGGCATCGTCCTTCCCTTCTGAATGGAACGATTATAAACCGCAAATAATTGATTGTAATGGCCAATACCTCTCACCGGGTTTTATCGACATACACAACCATGGACGTCTTGGCTGCGATGCAATGGATGGAAAAGTTACGTCTATGGAAACCATTGCTAAATGTCATGCCGAGCATGGGGTTACATCTTTTTTGGCAGGGACTTCTTCAATTCCCTGGGAAAAAAGTCTGGAATCAATTCGTTTTCTGGCAAAATATTACAAGGAAGAAAACAAAAGGTTAGCTTCGGCAACAACAGAAAACGACAATGTAAAAGGCGCTCAATGTCTGGGGATTTATTCTGAAGGCAGTTTTTTTTCTATGGAAAAAAAAGGTGCCCATAATCCCATGTACTTAAGAACCGAGCTTACCGAAGAAGATTTATATGCACTTGTTGAGGCAGCAGGGGAAGCTCTTAAAGTTGTTTCTTTGTCGCCGGAACTTAATGGCGCAGAAAAATGGATACGTTTTTTTGCGGCCAGGGAAATAGTTGTTTCTGCGGCTCACAGTAACGCAACTTATAACGAAACCCTGGCAGGGATAGAGCATGGAATTACATTGGCAACACATACCTTTAATGGTATGCGAAGCCTTTCTCATCAGGAACCTGGTATCCTGGGGGCGGTATTGGACGACAGCCGCGTTTACTGTGAACTAATTGCAGACGGTATACATGTAGCGCCTGTGGTTCTTTCTTTGGTTTACAAGCTTAAAGGGCCGGATCGCATTATTCTTATCAGCGATTCGGTAATTGCAGGGGGTCTTCCCGACGGCCGTTACGAAAAGGGCGGTTATACCGTAATTGTCAAGGATGGAGTTATACGGCTGGAGGACGGCCGTTTGTCCGGCTCGTCCCTTTCTTTGGATGGGGCGGTCAGAAATATGGTAAATCTGGCTGGAGCCAAACTTTGTCATGCAGTACGGGCCGCTTCACTGAACCCAGCCCGAATTCTAGGTCTGGACAGCCGAAAAGGAAGTATTGCTCCGGGAAAAAACGCCGATTTGGTCATTTTTGATGAAAATATCCAAATTAAAAAGGTTTTGATTTCCGGAAAGCCCTTTTTACCTTAAAAATAACAATTTTATTGACATATACCAAGGCTGTGTTATACTTCAATCAGAGTTATTTGGGCTTTTTTGCCCAATTATTTTTATATAAGGAGAAGAAAGATGGGTTTGGCGTTTATTCTAGCACTAATAACCGGTGTAAGTATTGTAATTGTCGGCCTCGGTTTCAACATGTGGGCCCCTTTATTCTATGGTGTAATAGCGGGCGCATTTGTTGGTAACCTCGAACTGGGGCTGTATGTAGGCTCGATTTGTGCCTTAATGGCAATCGGGTTCTACACTTATGGCGGCGCAACCATGCCTGATTTTAGTATAGGGGCCATATTCGGCGTATTCATGGCTTCTCAAACCTTGGCAAAGGGTGCTGGTCCGGCAGAAATGAGACTTGCAGTAGATACTGCACTTCCGGTAGTCGCTGCAATTGCCCTCCTCATGTCCCTTTTTGACATCCTGGGCAGGGCTTCCACCACGGTATTCCAGCATGGAGGTGATGCTGCTCTGGCAAAACGAAATGTTGCTTCTTTCCAGCGCTGGCATCTGGCAGGGACAATTCCCTGGGCACTTTCCCGTGCTATTCCTGTGTTTATCGGGATGCTTTTTATCAACCAATATCAGGTGTTGGCTGATAACATCGCTCAACTGGCATGGCTTCAGCGGGGGTTAGCGGTTGTCGGAGCGTCACTTCCGGCAGTCGGTTTTGCCCTCCTCCTTTCCTACATGGAAATTACTACCTATTGGCCTTATATGCTCGCCGGGTATGTGCTTTTTGCTTTCTTGGGGCTTCCCACGGTTGCGTTGGCAATTATCGGAGTTGCAGCTGCAGGCCTCTATATGAAAGGTAAGAAAGATCTTGCTAAGGGAGGTGTGTAATTATGGCACAGACTAATCAAAAACTTTCACAAGGGGCTCTTAAAAAATCTGCCTTTAGGCATAACTGGACCCTTCAATGGTGCTGGAATTACGAACGTATGCAGGCCTCCGGCTTTGCCTATTCCATGATTCCTGTAATGAAAGAACTGTACTCTTCCGAGGAAGAAGTATGCGAAAACCTTGAACGGCACATGCAGTTCTACAACAGCCATCCCGGTACTTCGGCAATTATCTTCGGCGCTTCAGTAGCTTTGGAAGAAAAATACCAAAAGGATATGTCAGATTCGATTAAGGTAGCCCTTATGGGTCCCATGGCCAGTATCGGAGACACCCTTCAGGGCGCTCTGGTACAGCCTTTTGCGTACCTTATCTCCGCCGCCATTGCGGCAGGTCCGTACCCCGGAAACCTTTTGGCAATTCCTGTTTTAATAATCCCCTTCCTTATCTACTTCTGGGCCAGGTGGCCTTTCTTCTGGTGGGGATATAAGCAATCGGTAAAGATTGTAGAAGACATGAGCGGTCAAAGCGACTTCAACCTGCTTCGTGATGCTGCCCAGATTTTAGGACTTACCGTTATCGGAGGATTTGTCCCCAGTATGCTGGCTCGTTTGAAATTCAACATTACCTACCAGCAGATTATGGACGGACAACCGGTAGGTGATCCTTTTAGTCTGCAGGCATTGCTGGATGGGCTGATACCCTACCTCCTTCCTCTTGGATTGGTAGCATTTTGTTACTGGATGCTAAAGACCTGCCGTCTTACTCCGGTAAAGGTAATTTGTATTATTGCAGTTATTACCTTTATCCTGGGTGCAATGGGATTGATGACAGCATAATGGTTGGAATTATACTAATCAGTCATGGAGACCTGGCGAAAGGTATCTTGTCGTCGGCCTCCATGCTGGTTCCTCAGTTGGAAAATGTTACGAGCCTTACCCTTTGGCCCGATGACAACCCTGATGAGTTTCAGCAAAAAATAGAAGCCGCCGTAAAGGCGGCCGATACTGGAGACGGGGTGTTTATCCTGGCAGATATGCTGGGCGGCACCCCTTGTAACCGGGCAATGTACTCAATTGGGGACAAGGTCAGAATGATGACAGGGCTATCGCTGCCTATGTTGTATTCCCTGATAAATATCAGGGAAGAAACTTCGGATTTGGCTGTTTTAGCCAGAGATGTAATGGCGGAAGCAAAGGATGCCATGGTTGATGTAAATGACCTTATGGCTTCCCAAAAAGGATAAACCATGATAACTCATTTACGGATCGACAATCGACTTATTCACGGTCAGGTTGCTGTCGGTTGGCTTAAATATATTAATGCCAAAGCAATTATAGTATGTAACGATAAAGTTGCCAATGATCCGATCCAAAAAATGGCCCTGCCTTTGGCAGCCCGGGGTTCCAATGTACTGGTTTTTACCATTGCCGAAGCCCTAAAGTACGAAAAAGAACATCAGGACGAAAATATTTTTATCATTGCAAAATTCCCGCAGGATGCCCTGGATATTATGAAAACAGGCGTAAAGATAAAAGAAATTAATGTAGGTAATGCGGCGCCAATAGCGGGAACCAAGTATGTAATGGTAACTAAATCAATTGCAGCTACAAAAGAAGATGCCCAGGTGTACCAGAAAATAGCGGAAATGAACGGAGGAAAACTTACATCTCAGATCATGCCGCACAATGAAACATCGGATTTTATGGCTGCGCTGAGAAAGTCCAAATTACTGTAACTTGATGCAAATATATATTGCTAAAACTTTAAATAAAGTTTTACTGCTTTTCTTACTGGTAATTGTTGCTCTTTTTGCAGGAATCTTTATTGTTTCCAAATTGTATCCTGAATATGTCCGCTGGCAGGTTTTGACATTTGTTATCGGTTCTGTTTTTCTGGCAGTTTTTTTCCGGTATCTTGAAGAAAACTGGGATAAAAAAATTATTGGTAAAATGGCCAGGAACGGTAAAATTGCCCTGATGAATATTAACGGCGGTAAAAAACTTATGGCAATGCGGGATACTTCCTTCAGAAATTATTGGATATATGAACTGGAAGGGACATTATACAACGCCCGGCATGAAGCTCTGGAAAAGAAATTCCAGGAAAAGATGAATAAAGACACGGAAGAAATTCCTTCCGGATCGGTTTATGTTACTTATGATGAATTAAAACCGGCCCAGATTTTTATTATTCCCAATGCAATGATTGGAAGCCTTCCCAATCTTATGAAAACAGTACAGGATTATGAAAAAAATTCCAGAATAGAGGTAAAGTATCTGGATGCGCATTATAATAAAGGAATGGTACTAAAAACTTTCAGGGAAACCATGAATGATTATAAGGAACGAAAATGATCATAGGGACTGTTGGAACTAATTTTATTACAGATAGGTTTATTAATGCAGCGGTAAAAACAGAAAAGGCAGAAATAAAAGCATGTTATTCCAGGACTTCTGATACCGCCGAAGCTTTTGCGAAAAAACATAAACTGTCCAAATGGTATACTGACAAAAACGAATTCCTTTCTGATTCAAGCCTTGACTTTATCTATATTGCTGCCCCAAACTCCCTCCATTACGAATGGGTAAAAGACGCTCTTAATGCAGGCCGGAATGTAATATGCGAAAAACCATTTGTTTCCAATACAGCAGAGTTGCAGGAACTGGTAACCCTTGCAAAGCAAAAAAAACTCTTTTTGTTTGAAGCGATTACAACGCCTCACCTTCCCAATTTCCGGAAGCTTAAAGAAAAAATCGGTGAAATCGGGAAACTCCGCCTTGTTCAACTTACTTTTTCCCAATTTTCGAGCCGGTACAACGCTTTTCTAAGCGGTAACATTCCCAATCTTTTTAACCCGGTTTTTTCCGGCGGCGCATTAATGGATTTAAATTACTATAATGTTGTTTTCCTTTACCATCTTTTTGGAATCCCTAAAGAACTTAAATATTATGCAAACAAAGCGGATAACGGCATCGATCTTTCCGGAGTTCTGGTTTTTCTTTACGACGAATTTATTGCAACAGCCAGCGCTACCAAGGACAGTGAGAGCCGCAATTATATTCAGCTTCAGGGAGAAAAAGGATACTTTTCAAGCGAAAGCACTGCCGGAGGACTTCGTTCGGGTTTTTCTCTGGTTACTAAAGATAAAAACGAACAGTTCAATGAACAAGAATACGAAAATGTTCTTTATTATGAACTACTGGATTTTCTTGCAGACTGGGAAAGCAGAGATCCTGTATGTTGTGATGAGCCTCTTAAAAATAGCCTGGCTATTTCCACTCTTATGGATACCGCACGAAAAGATGCAGGTATTGTATTTAAAACGGATAAATTATGATTAAACTTGGTTTTGCACGAAAAGACATTACTCCCGATTCTCCGGTTCCCATGGCAGGTTATTTAGTACCAAACAGGACTTCAAAAGGTGTCCATGATAATCTCTATGCACGCGCTTTGTATCTTGAAGATTCAAAACACGAACCGGTTGTAATACTCCAACTGGATCTACTTGGTCTGGACAGATTGTGCCTGGATAAAATATACAGTGCTCTGGAAGAGCGTATGTCTATGTCAGGGAATAAAGGACCGGTAAAAAACCGAATTCTGATTTGCGCAACTCATACCCATTCGGGGTTTGGCGGATTTTTCGATACAGATAGCGGGCTAAATCAGGAACTTATTCATCTTTTTGGCAATAACAACCCGGAGCTCGTAAAGCATGTAGTAGATAAGAGCGTCGAGGCTGTTATTGAAGCAAGCAAAAACTGTGTGGAGACCAATATCAGAATAAACAGGGGAATTGTCGAAGGGATTGGAATGAACCGCCGTAGGGCAGATATTCCCTGTGATACTTCTCTTTTTACAATTGAATTCGATCGGCTCGATCAGAAAAAAATACTGCTTTATAACCTTTGCTGCCATCCTACGGCGCTGGACAGTGAAAACTTGTTATTAAGCGCAGATTTTCCCGGAGCAGTTGCCGAAAAACTGGAAGGTGTACCCGGCGGATACGATATGGCTGTATTTATTAATGGTTCTGCCGGGGACATGAGTACCCGTTTTACCCGGAAGGAAAGCAGTTTTAACGAATGTAGCCGGTATGCAAATATCATTCTTGAAGCGCTTGAAGGATTAAAAAAAGGAGTATTCCTGCCTTTGGAAAAAGCAGAACTGAATTATCATTCTGTTTCCCTAAAAAAGGCAAGACCATCCGATACTCAAAGTGCCGGAATAAACCTGCAAAATGCTGTAAAACATCTGGAAGAATTAAAAAGCCAGAACGTTGATACAGCCATATTGCGAAAAGCAGCTTCCCTGGTAGAGGGAGCTCAAATAGGTTTGCTTAAATCAAACAACAAAGAAGAAATTGAAAAATCAGAAAACAAAACCATAGAAACAGGCATATTAAGGATAAATGACACCACAATTGTCTGTTCACCTCTTGAACTTTTTTCCTCGCTGGCATTAATTCTTAAGGAAAATAAGCAGGTAGAATGTTTTGGTTATGTTAATTGCCTTGAAGGTTATTTGGCAGACATCGATGCATGGGATAATTTTGATTATGAAGCTCTTTCCGGTGATTTTATGCGCGGAGAAGGAGAACGTTATATTGAATTGGTTTCCGCTCTGGTTTAAACTGTGTGCCTGTGTCCCTTCGGGACACGAGCGCAAGGTAATTATTATAGTTCGCTGCCAGGAGGCAGCGTGTGCATGGCATTGGATTTAATTGCTTTTGATCTGGACGGAACGACTCTTAATAGCAGCAGAACAATCAGTAAACGGAATTATTCTGCGTTAAGCAAAGCGCATGAAATGGGGATAAAACTTGTTCCATGTACTGGGCGTTCGATGTATGAGTTTCCCAAAGAGATGGACAATCTGATAGATGAATTCGGGTTTTCTGTTTTTCACTGTGTAATAACCGACAATGGCGCAAATGTTTACGATTTGCCGAAAAAAGAACTGCTTTTTTCAAAGAATATTTCCCAAAAAACAGCATTGGCGATAATCGCCGAAGGAAGAAAACAGCTTGCATTGACGTACGGAAGTTTTGGAATTCAGGGAGCAACAGACAATAAAGGCATTGTCTGGGAATCGGAAATTGCAAAACCTTATATAAAGGAATACAAGGAAAACTGGAATCTTCCCATAGCGGATCTTAAAGAATTGATTGAATGGAGCGACGGTATAGTAAAAGTATCAATGAATTTTTTATATGATGATGATTGTAAAAAATGTTTTGATATATTCTCTCTCTGGCCGGATGTTACGTTATCTGCGGCGGCGGCATTAAACATTGAATTTACCAGTGCGGGGATCTGTAAAGGAGAAGCCCTTAAATTTGTTTCCCGGTACAGAGATATACCCATGGAACGGATCATGGCTATTGGAGACAATCTGAACGATGTAACAATGGTTCAGGCGGCAGGTTTCGGCGTTGCAATGGGAAATGCCATTCCGGAACTTAAGGAAAAAGCAGACTGGGTAACCGCCGCCAATGATGAAGACGGCCTTGCCCTGGCTATAGAAAAAATGCTCCTGGATTTCTAACATTCATTCGTGCTTTATAAACCGGGCAACATACAACGGCCCGGCGCCTTCTGCTGTATCAGGAAGTATAACTCTGCCGTATTCGGTATCTTCTCCTTCCAGGAAATCAGGTTTGTCCAAAATACAGTATGATTCAGATTCGCCGGAACGGTTTTTATTGCCGTATTTATTAAGAAGACGTCCTGCGACTCCATCGTTTTCTTCCGGGTTGATGGAACAGGTTGCATAAACAAGTGTTCCGCCGCTTTTCAGCATAAGAAATGCAGCCGACAAAAGCGACCATTGTCGTTGTGCAAGATATCGCGGCCTGGCAGGCGTCCATTTTTCAAGTGCAGTCTTACTTTGAATAACATGACGTTCGCTTGAACAGGGTACATCCAGTAAAACAGCTGAAAACCGGCCTAATTCGCTGTTCCGGCTTGCAGCAACAGCAGCATTAAAACCTGAAACCTGAACCCTGCTGCGCAGATCCGGAGTTAAATGCTTTTCCAATACTGCATTAAGCCGCCTGCGTCTTTCAGAAGAATATTCATTAGCAAGAAGTTTGGTATCTTTTCCCATTTTTGATGCAAGTACCAGGGTTTTACCTCCAGGGGCAGCACAGGCATCAAGAATTAATGGAGAAGCGTCTTGATGATTGTTTTCTGCCAGGGCTTGTTGTGTTTTCGGTAAACGAAGGGACAGTGCTGCAAGAATCGAAGCGCTGTCTAAATAATAAGGGACTACGAGCCCTTCATTATAGGGAACGGTAATTACGGGCATAAGAATACTTTCGCGGATCTTTTGCCAGCGTTTTCCATAAATTTTATTGTAGTATTCGTCAAAAGTAGAAAGTTTTGTTTTAATTTTTATTTTCCATAGGTTCTATAGAATACGCATTAAACTTCCCTTAATCATAGCTTCGATATCATTAAGAGTCTATCATAATAATTGACATTCAAAGTTTGTCTTGGTAATCTTTTAAAAAGGAGTTCTGTGTGAATACAAAAAAAACATCATTGCTATATTTATTTGGTTTAATTCTATTTGTTACCCTTTTAAGTACTTCCTGTTCGGCGAAACGCTGGTATGTCAGTTCTCAGGGGAATGATGCCAATAAAGGTACTTCCGAAAAAGCCCCTTTTAAAACTTTGAATAAAGCAATAAGCGCAGCTTCAACAGCAAAGAACGATTGTTCCATTATTGTAATTGGCGTACTCAACGCCGAAAGTGAAAGCGGGAACGACAATGCGGTATTTGTTATTGGACAAACCGGAGAAGGGATATTAACTATTTCTGGTAAAGAAGGAGGTCAGGGAGAACAATCTGCAGTTTTAAGCGGAACCGATACTAATTTTCCGATATTGCGAGTTGAAAAAAAATCAGTTGTACGCTTTGAAAATATAGAAATTTCCGCTTCTGCGAATGCAGGATTAATTGTAACCGGCGGATCGACGGTTACATTGGGAAAAGGCGTAAAAATAAATAACAATTCAGGAGCCGGCATAATAGTCGAAGAAAAATCGGCACTTTTTATGGAGGATGGTGAAATTTCCGGAAATGGAGAAAGAGGGGTATATATTGCAGAAGAATGTACCTTTACTATGTTTGGAGGCCGGATAAGTAAAAATACTGGTTTTGATTTATGGGGCGGCGGTGTTTATATTGGGGGAAGTTTTACTATGGAAGGCGGAACAATTAGTGAAAACCTGGTAGAAAGCAAAGTAAACGGCAGAGGCGGCGGTGTTTGTGTCTGGATGGAAGCACTATTTACACTCAAGGGCGGACAAATAATAAATAATAAAGTTACCGGATGGAATAGACGCGGCGGAGTTACAAACGGAAGCGCCGGAGGTGTTGTTGTATGCGGTAGTCCCAGCGGTAAAACAACCTTTATCATGGAAGGCGGCGAAATCAGCGGTAATTCTACCGAAAGATATGCCGGAGGTGTCCTGCTTATTACCGATCAGGGTGAGAAAGGTACTTTTACCATGACCGGAGGAACCATAACCGGAAATACTGCCAGGGGCGGGGGCGGCGTGTATGATTACGGCGGCAGATTCACCGTTACCATTGACGGCGGCGAGGTCAGCGGTAATACCCCGGACGACGTTTCTGATGGTTGGTATTGGTAACTTTTACTTTCCAAGAGTTTTTGGTTCTACAAGTTCATCTATTTTTTGCACAAGATCAAAGCCGTCTCTTACACCCAAATCGGCATGGAAACGGAGACGGGGCGTATGGCGTATATGCATGGTTTTATTAAGCTGGGCCTGTATAAAACCTGCTGCACATTGCAGCCCTTCCACGCCTTTGGCAAGACCTGCTTCACTTTTGTAACTGGAAATAAAAACATCGGCGTAGGACAGATCGCGGGAAACATCTACTCTGGTAATGGTAAGAAAGGAATCCACCCGTGGATCTTTTATCTTTCCTTCAACAATGAGTTCCCCGATTTTTTCCTGTATAAGCCTGCCTACCCTGTCGGTACGGAATGAGTTCATGTACCGCTGGCAAGCTTTCTTGCTACTTCGATAATTTCAAAGATTTCAAGTTGATCCCCGGTCTGAACATTGTCAAAATCATCGATACCCAATCCGCATTCAAACCCTGCAGCAACCTCCCTTGCATCGTCCTTAAAGCGTTTAAGACTTGATATCTTTCCTGTATGAATAACAATACCGTCCCTTATTACATTAACCTGAGCGCTGCGTTTAACGGTTCCGGTAAGTACATAACATCCCGCAATTGTTCCGGCCTTGGGAACCTTAAAGGTTTCCCGGACTTCTACAGCGGCAATAACCTCTTCTTTGGTATCGGGTTTAAGCATCCCTTCAAGGGCCAGTTGAATTTCTTCTACTGCCTTGTAAATAACATTATATTTACGGATATCGACCCGTTCCTGATCGGCAAGCGCTTTGGCTTTTGGCGTAGGCCGGACATTAAATCCGAGAATTATTGCATTTGAGGCTGCGGCAAGATCGACATCTCCTTCGTTAATTGCTCCAGGAAGCGCCTGAATTACATGGACACGTACTTCCTTGTTGGAAAGTTTTTCCAGGCTGGACCTAAGCGCTTCTGCCGACCCTTGTACGTCTGCTTTAATAATTATTTTAAGTTCCTGAATTGCGCCGTCACTTATTGTCTGGTGAAGATTATCCAATGTAATCTTTCTGATATTTTTGGCATCTTCATACCGTTTAAGTTCCTGCCGCTTTGCTGAAACACCGCGGGCGCTGCGTTCGTCATCAACTACCTGCAGGGGATCGCCCGCATTGGGAATTCCTTCAAAACCAAGAACTTCTACCGGCATGGAAGGAGTTGCTTCATCAACCTTTTCACCGCGATCGTTAAAGAGCGCTCTGACCTTGCCGGGCCAGATTCCTGCTACAAAGGAATCGCTTACCTTAAGCGTGCCTTTTTCTATCATTACTGTGGCGACAACTCCCCTTCCGTGATCAATACGGGATTCCAATACTTTTCCTTCGGCACTTCTTTGATAATTTGCTTTAAGATCAAGAATTTCCGCTTCAAGTAAAATCGCTTCGATTAATTTATCGATACCTTCCTTCTTTAATGCGGAAAGTTCAACAAACATTGTTTGGCCGCCCCAGTCTTCAGGCATAAGCCCAAGGTCGGAAAGCTGGCTTTTAACTTTGTCGGGATTCGCTTCAGCTTTGTCGATCTTGTTTACCGCAACAATGATAGGTACTTCCGCTTCCCGTGCATGGTTAATTGCTTCTACCGTCTGGGGCATAACGCCGTCGTCTGCGGCCACTACAAGAATGACAATATCAGTTACCTGGGCGCCGCGGGCCCTCATGCGGGTAAAAGCTTCGTGACCGGGAGTGTCCAGAAACGCAATTCTTCCGTGGGGAGTTTCAACCATATAGGCGCCGATATGCTGAGTTATACCTCCGAATTCACCGGAAACAACATCAGCGCTGCGAATGGCATCAAGTAACTTTGTTTTTCCATGGTCTACATGGCCCATAACAGTAACAACCGGAGGGCGGTTTTCCATTGTAGCAGAATCGTCGGTTCCGGTATCTATTACCGTTTCGTCGTAAAGGCTTACAATTTTTACCTCAGCTCCGAACTCGGAAGCCAGAAGGGTTGCTGTTTCTGCATCAATCTGCTGATTGATTGTTACCATCATTCCCATGCTCATAAGTTTTTGGATCAGGTCGGAAGCTTTCAGGTTCATTTTTCGGGCCAATTCCGAAACAGAAACCACTTCCATAATATCGATAGATTTAGGAACCGGATTGGTAACCTGAGTAATCTTTTTTTTGGTTTGAAGGAGCTTTTCCTCCATTTCCTGTTCTTTTCGCTGGTAAACTGTTTTTTTGGCCTTAAAGGATTTTTTGGTTTTTCCGTCCGGCAGCGGCGGAGGAGTTTCTCTTCCTCCAAAACCGGGCTTGTTACCGCCGGGTCTTCCTCCCCTTGGAGGAAATCCTGTACTTTGACCTGGTGTTCCTGTTCGCGTGGTTTTGTTAAAAGGAGGACGTCCGGTGTTTCTTTCCTGCCCCCCCTGACGATGATAGGATGAACTCTGCCCATCTTCTCTTGTTCCACCGACAAGCCGTCCTCCGACTCTGCCTGCGGCTCCGGCAGGACGTTGGGTAAAAGGAAAACTATCCTTACGGGCTTTGCTTTCCTCCCCTCTCACCGGGCGGTTTTCGCTGCTGCTTACAAAGCGTCCTCCGACCTTGCCTGCAGCCCGTACAGGTCTCTGATCCGGAATGAATTCCTGTTTTGTTTTTTTCTCTTTGGAGTCACTTTCCGGTTTTTCCTTTAATTCCTGAGAGTGAACCGATACTACTTTTGGCTGATGTGGTTTTTTTGCCGGAGTAATGGCAGCAGGTTTCTTTTTTACCACAACCACCTTGCGGCGTTCTCCTTCTGAGGCTTTTGACGTCTCTGCATCAGAAACTTTGGCCGGGCCGGCATGTTTGATTAATTCAACTTTTGGTTTCTGGATTTTCTCTTTTTCTTCAGCCATGGTCCACCTGAGGCTTTTTCAAAACTTCAGTTTTTGAAAAAGCTACCTTAATTTTTGAGGAAAAAACGGTAGTACCAATTGCAGTGGTCATGCCTATTTTTCCAAAGCATTTTTCAATACTAACAAAGTTTTGAAAAATGCTACTCATCTTCATACTCAAAACTTAACCCTATTCCGCAGACTGGGCAATTTGTCATATCCACGGTGATTTTTGAACCGCATTCGGGACATTCGTATTCTTCCGCTTCTTCTCCCGCTGCTGTATCTTCTTCTTCGGCTGTTTCTTCTTCCGCTTCTTCTTCTGTTGTTTCATCTTCCACAATTTCAACAAATTCTTCTATAAGCTTGCGGAGTTCTTCGATCTGAGAAGTACTAATACCCTTAAGGTTTGCAATTTCTTCTTCCGAAAGGGCAAGGAAATCTTCGATAAACTCAATATCGTTATCCATAAATCCTTCGGCAATTTCTTTTGCAATCCCCGGCAATTCGGAAATCCTGGAGATTTCTTCTGAATCGCCGAAAAGCTCGGATACAGCCCGGCGGGATTCTGAGGCTATGTCCATTTCTTCAAATTGTGCATCGGTTTTTACATCGATGTTCCAGTCTACCAATCTGTTGGCAAGCCGTACATTAAGGCCTTGTTTTCCTATTGCCAGAGACAACTGTGATTCTGCAACAACAGCCAGTGCCTGATGCTTGCCTTCATCAAGGATAATTACATCCCGTACTTCTGCAGGTGAAAGCGCGTTTTTAATAAAACGCCGAGGGTCGGGATCATATTTTAAGATGTCGACTTTTTCGCCTTCCAGTTCCCGGATAACGGCCTGAATTCTTACCCCTTTTAAACCGACACAGGCGCCTACAGGGTCCACATCATCCCGGTTTGAATAAACTGCCAGCTTGGTACGGTATCCTGCTTCTCTTACTATTTTGTGAATCTCGACAGTTTTATCGTAGATTTCCGGTACTTCCAGTTCAAAGATCGCACGAACGAATTCTGTGTGAGTTCGGGAAAGAACCACTTGCAGTCCTGCCGGAGTTTTGTTTACTTCGGTAATCAAGGCTTTGATCCTGTCGTTAACATGGTACAATTCCCGCGGGGATTGATATTTCTTGGGGAGTATTCCTTCTACCGTTCTAAGGTCAACATAAATTGTTCCGTTTCGTTCCCTTTGGTAATAACCAATGATAATTTCCCCTACTTTATCTTTGAACTCGGAATAAAGGCTGTCTTTTTGAATTTCCCGAATTGTCTGGTGAGCAGTCTGCTTGGCGCTTTGCACAGCGACACGATCAAAATCTTTGGGGTCTACTTCGATTAAAAGTTCATCCCCCAGTTCGGCATCGGGATTTAATTCCCGAGCTTCTTCCAAATCAATTTCTGCCGATGGATCGTAAACACCGTCAACTATTTTTTTCTGGGCATAAATTGAGACTACTCTGTTATCTTCGTTAAACCGCACTATAGCATTATCAGCGTTACCATAACGGCGCTTATATGCTGCAAGCAGAGTATTTTCTATTGTTTTAAGGATCAATTCCTCAGAGATCCCCTTATCCTGAATGAGTTGACGAATTGCATCCGACATATCCGTTGCCACGTCACCTACCTCCCCTAACCATCTAACTTTGCCTTGGCTATAGTTTCATAATTCATTGTTTGTATCCCTTCCGCCGTTTCCAGCGTAATTTTTTCTTCATCAGACCCGCGGAGTATGCCCTGCTTCCAGTGGTCAGCACCGGTTTGCCAGCATTTTACCGCTTTGCCTGTATAATGCCGGAATTCCGCCCCTTCTTTAACAAGCCGGTCTGTCCCGGGCGAAGACACTTCAATATACAGGTCTTTTCCCTCCAGTACCAATTCCAGTCTGGGCATAACAGCCCTGTGTACTCTGGAAAGTTCGTCGGTACCGATCCCATTCTTCCCGCCGCAAATGGCAGGTTTATCCGGACTTTCCTTGTTTTCCGCCATGGGCTTAGTTATAACCAGCCTGACCTGGGCGCTTCCCTTCCGGCGGAACAGATCCAGCTCTACCAGGGAAAAACCCAGACCATTAACCACGGGTTCCAGTTCCGCAATGAGGCCTGCTGCTGCTTCGTCCGGTTCTCTGGCTTTGTACTGCACTTGCCTCCCAGACATTAAAAAAGGGGCGTCTGAACGTCCCCTTTTTGTGCGATATCAGACTGTCAGTTCACTGTATCATGAATAAGAAAAAGTGTCAATAGGAACATTTATTTCTTAAATTACTCACGTCTGGACGCAAAGTACTCAGCAGAGGCTGAGTTCGCAGGGAGAATAATAAGAATCCTTTATCACTAATTATTCTTTGCATCCTCCGCGGTTTTGCGTCTCTGCGTGATGAGGCTCCCCGAGGCAAGCCTTGGGGTATCCTGTAACCTTTCATTATCTGCCAGGGAGCCTCGTTCGAGAGGAAATTTATTATACCGTCTGGTTTAATACCTAACACTCTCATATTCTGATTCCTTTCAGCCGCTGCAAGCAACGGGGTATGTACAAGCCGCCTTCTGGCGGCGTCGTACAATAATTAACCTAACACTCGCCGACCATAGGGAGGCATTAAACCAGACTTTCGAATAAAATGTAAAATTCGGCGCCAATATACGGTTGTTAAACAAAGTAAATACCGTTATTCTGAAAAAATGAAAAAAGCTTTTATTTTCGATTTAGACGGTACTTTGACCAACAGTATCTATGATATTGGCGACAGTGTTAATTATCTGCTGACCCAACGAGGGCTCCCTTTACATAGTTATGATGAATATCAAACTTATATGGGCATGGGTATAAACGTTACCCTGAGCAAGGCCATGCCAGGTTATGACGACCTTCCCGAAGAAGAAAAAGCCGCTCTCCGCAAAGCGTATACGGCTCATAACGAGGAACACTGTCTGGATAAAACCCGCCCCTACGAAGGAATACCCGACGCGCTTAAGGCGCTTGAAGAACGCGGAATGGTAATGGGAATATTTTCCAATAAACCGCAGCCACTGGTTACCAAAATTGCAACATTTCTTTTTAAGGATTTTACCTTTGCTTTTATGCTGGGTGATGTTGAAGGTGCGCCGATGAAACCCGATCCGGCTAGAATGCTTGCGGAACTGGAAAAGCTTGGCATCAGTGCGGCGGATTCAGTTTTTGTTGGAGACGGTAAACCCGATGTTGTTACGGCAAAAAGAGCCGGTATGTTTGCCTGCGGAGTAAGCTGGGGGTTTAAAGGCCCTGAAGAAGTGGAAGGTGCAGATATCATTGTTTCACATCCCAGGGAAATACTGGACATCACTTAGGAAAAGCAATTGATAAAAAAAGGCAATCTTGAACAGCTCCTTCCCCTGGTAAAAAAAACTGCCTTTGATGCATGCAGCTGTATTTACAGGGAAGATACGGATCTCAAAATTGAAACAAAAGGCCCTCACGACTACCTTACCTATATTGATCTTTTTGTCAGTGAATATCTTGTGTCGGCATTGCCAAAACTACTGGAAGAATCGACTGTTATTTCCGAAGAAAGCAAAGCACAGAATGTTTCTGTACCCTACCGCTGGATTATCGATCCCATAGACGGCACCAACAACCTGGTATACGGCCTTCCGTTTTATGCGGTTTCTATTGGATTGGTTTGCGAAAATCAACCTGTACTGGGCGTGGTGTACCATCCACCTTCCGGGGAACTTTTTTCCGCTGCTGCCGGCTGCGGCGCTTTTGTTGAAAACGCGCTAATACCCGGAAGGCCAGCAAAAACAATCAAGGTAAACGAAGAAACAGATTTGGACAAGACAATTATTATGTGCGAAACTGATCCGTACTTCGAGCGGGACAAAAACCCATCCATGGATTTGATTAAAGCCGTTTATAAAAATTGTATAGATTGCCGCATTACCGGATCGGCAGCTGTGGACATGAGTTATATAGCTGCAGGCCGCGCCCACGTTCATTTTTGCCGTCATTTGAATCCATGGGATTATGCCGGAGGAGCGGCAATTCTTATCGAAGCTGGAGGCATAGTAAGTCAATGGGACGGAAGCCCCATAAGTTTTGAAATTGCAAAGCATACTAACCTTGCTTCGAACAATAAGACGGTTCATCAGGCAATGCTGGAAATTGTAAAGGATTTTATTTAAAATTGTATTGATTATGACGTATCAGTACTGGAATGAACAGCTTGAAACAATATCTCGCAAAGAACTGGAAGCATGGCAGCTGGCAAAGCTCAAAGAAACAGTAGGGCGCAGTCTCCGCACGCCTTTTTATCAAAAGCGGCTTACAGAATCGGGCATTAAAAGCCCTGACGATATTAAAAGCCTCGAAGACCTTAAACGTATTCCCTTTACAACCAAAAACGATCTGCGGGATGGATTTCCCTACGGTTTTCTTTCCATACCCAGAGACGAAGTAGTCCGCCTTCATGCATCAAGCGGTACCACCGGTACACCTACAACGATTTACTTTTCCCGTGATGATCTAAAACAATGGGCAAGTTTTATGGCCCGGTGTATTTACGGCACAGGCTGTACCAGGGCGGATGTATTCCAGAACATGATCAGCTACGGCCTTTTTACCGGCGGCCTTGGTTTCCACGCAGGCGCAGAAGAGGTGGGTATGCTGGTGATCCCCTCCGGCTCAGGAAACACCGCCCGCCAGTTTCGTCTTATGCAGGACTTTGGCACTACGGCAGTCCATGCAACCCCAAGCTTTCTCCTTCACGTTGAATCAAAGATGAAGGAAGAAGGTGTTAAACGGGAAAGTCTTCTTCTTAAGCGTGCCTTTGCCGGAGCCGAACCGTATTCCGAAGACACCCGCAAACGTATCGAAGGATTGCTTAACATAGAAGTCTTTAACTCCTACGGCCTTTCCGAGATGAACGGCCCCGGCGTTGCTTTTGAATGTCAGTGCAAGAACGGACTGCACATCTGGGAAGACGGCTATATTGCAGAAATCATCGATCCGGAAACCCTGGAAAATGTAACAGGAGACGGCAGGGGTGAACTGGTAATTACCATACTGTGCAGGGAAGCTACACCTATACTCCGCTACCGTACCCGCGATCTGACAGGTTTTATACCCGATAATTGCCCCTGCGGCCGGACACACCGCCGTCTCTACCGCATTACAGGACGCAGCGACGACATGCTGATCATCAACGGCGTAAACGTTTTCCCAAGCCAGATCGAAGAAGTGATCATGGCTATAAACGAAGTGGGCAACAACTATGTAATTGAAATAGAAAAAGAAGGCGTCCTGGACCGGCTGACCGTTAAAACTGAAATAAAACCGGAAAACTTTATGGACGATACCCGTCCTCTTAACGCATTAAAAGAAAAGATACGCCGCCAGATTCAGGCTTCGATCACCATTAACCCCCGGGTGGAACTCAATGAAGCGGGTTCCCTGCCCGTAAGCGAAGGCAAGGCTGTACGGGTAAAAGATTTGCGGCCAAAAGATCTGTAAAAAAACTGTATCCGCAGCCGTTAATCAACTTGCTTTTTTCAGGTTTTTTGGAATGATAATCCGGGCAATGGTCTCGTCGCCGTCCTTGAGTATGTCAAAGGCATTAACCCCAAGACCCAGCTTTTTCAGCATAATAACCAGCATCACCAGCCCCAACCCGGCTCCTTCCGAATCATCTACCATTTGAACCATATTTCCTTCGGGATCACTCAGCATTTGCATTATAGCCTCTTCCATATCCTCGTATTTTCTGGCATTGACAAGCTGTTTCTGGATACGTTCATGCTCTACATCATTAATAGTGGCGTTGTTTCTGACTTCTATTGTAATGCTGTTATCTTTCAGATGAAGAATCAGTCTGATATACAGCTCGTGCCGGCGCTGTAGGTCCAGATAATAATTGATATTGTTAAGGGTATCGCTTTTAAATGTACTCATACCCTGCTTGTAATCATTTACATCATTCAGATCCAGTCCCTGTTCGATAAAATACACCCGTTTGGTATTGGCTTTTTTGGCGTTAACGGCCAATTCCTGGATGCAGTAGATTAAATTATCCTTAAGGCGGCTTTGTTTGGCATGATCCAGAAAAGTCCCTATTACCTGCTCTATATACTGCTCTGTCTTTTTGGGCAGGGTATAGGTGGTCATTACCAGGGGAACTTCCTTTTTAATTGCCTGGGTAACTTTGTCAGAATCAATAATAATTTCTTGTAAATCGAACATTGTACCATTCCTTAAAACAAGTCAAAACACTAAAAACCTCAGCCCTGGCATAAGTTCCCAGCCAACAGCTGTTCATGATTAATAATGTACACAATTTATAAAAAATTACAAGAATCTGATAAAACTTTTGTCAAAATTCGTATAATTGCCAAGAATAAGTCTAAAATGGTATCCTTATTCAGCCATATTTAATTGGAGGAATTGTATGGAAAATGAACTGGTTAGCTTTGGTATTTTGTCGGTAATTCCGCCCCTGGTAGCTATCGCTTTGGCGCTTATTACCAAAGAGGTAATTTTTTCCCTTCTTGTAGGCATTATGTCCGGCGCCCTTATTTACAGCGGCATTGGGAATCCGTTGGGCATCTTTACCGTTACTATCGACACGATGATTGGCAAATTAGCCGACGAAGATAATGCCGCCATGGTGATATTTTTGGCCCTGTTGGGCGGCCTTGTAGCAGTAATTACAAAAGCCGGAGGGTCCAACGCTTATGGTTCCTGGGCGGAGCGCAAGATTAAATCCCGTGAAAGCGCCGGCATTCTTACCGCCTTTCTGGGAATGCTTATCTTTATTGATGATTATTTTAACTGCCTTACCGTTGGTACGGTAATGAGGCCTGTAACGGACAGATTCAGGATTTCCCGGGAAAAGCTTGCCTACCTTATTGATGCCACGGCAGCTCCAATTTGTATTATAGCCCCCATATCTTCCTGGGCGGCATCGGTAATTTCCTACTACCCCGATAAAGCGGGAGTTTCCGGAATGCAGGCATTTATCAGTTCAATTCCCATGAACCTCTATGCTGTACTGACCCTTTTTATGATTGTTTGGATTTCTCTGCGTAAAAACGCCGATTACGGTCCAATGGCTGCAGCAGAACGCAAAGCAAAAGAAGGAGCAGCAATCGAAAGCAGTACCATTGCCGGTAATGACGAACTTGAAAAACTTTCCGTTTCCGATAAAGGAAAAGTCAGGGATCTTGTTATTCCTGTAGTGCTCCTGGTTGTTTTTTCTGTTCTGGCAATGATCTATTACGGCGGTTATTGGGAAGAAGAAAAAAGTCTCTTTGACGCCTTTGGAGATACCGCAGCAGGCTTTGCCCTTGCTTTGGGGGGCATTTGTGCTATTGTAGCGGCCTTCCTTATCTTTGTACCCAGAGGCCTGGTAAATTTTAAAGACTTTTTTAGATCCGTCGGCCTGGGGATTAAATCTATGGTTCCGGCAATAATCATTCTTACCCTTGCATGGACGATTAGCGGAATCTGCCGGGACTTGCTGCAAACCGGTGAATATGTGGCAGCTGTTGTGGAAACTTCTTCCATGCCGGTGGTACTAATTCCGGCCATTTTGTTTATCGTATCCGCAGCCCTTTCGTTTGCTACCGGTACTTCATGGGGTACTTTTGGGATACTTATTCCAATTGCGATCAGTATTTGTGATATTGTTGCGCCTCAGCTTTCCATTGTTGCCCTTTCAGCGGTACTCGCAGGCTCGGTATTCGGCGACCATTGTTCTCCCATATCAGACACCACGATACTTTCGTCTACCGGCGCCAAATGTGACCATATCAAACATATCGCTACTCAGATACCGTACGCCCTTACCGTTGCGTCTGTTTGCTTTGTAGGGTATATAATTGCCGGGCTTACATCCGGGCTTGGATTTGCGGCAAGTACCGCAATTACCCTGCCAATTTCACTTGTGTTATTGATTGGAGCGTTATTGATTCTGCCAAAAGTGTTAAAATCGGCATAAACAATGCCGCCGCTTGTTGATGTACACGATGTAAAAAAACGCTTTAACCTGGAAGCAGGTTTTTTTGCCCAGCTTGGCAGGTATGTCTACGCTGTCAACGGACTTTCGTTTTCCATAGCCGAAAACGAAAGCTACGGTTTGGCCGGGGAATCGGGTTGCGGTAAAACCACCGCAGCCCGGCTTCTTGTGCGTATGTACAATTACGACAGCGGAGCCATAACATTCAAGGGTAATGAAATCGCCTCCTTTAAAAAGAATGATCTTGCTCAATATCGGCAAAAAGTAAAGTATGTGTTTCAGGATCCGGCTCGATCCCTTAACCCAAGGATGAACGTCTACAATGTACTTACATCAGGACGGCGATGGGCCGGCAGCGCTCATAAGGTTGATGAAAAAAAACTTAAACAAAAAGCCGCTGCAATTATTGAAGAAGTGGGACTTACTGCCGCAGACCTTGAACGCCGTCCTGCCGAATTTTCCGGAGGTCAGCGGCAGCGTATTTCCATAGCGCGGGGTCTTCTTGCCGAGCCGGAACTCCTTATATGCGACGAAGTCGTTTCGGCGCTGGACGTTTCCATACAGGCGCAAATCCTTAACCTTCTTATGGATATTCGCCGCCATAGGAAGCTTTCATTTTTATTCATTGCTCACGACCTTAAAGTAGCCTGCTGGTTTTGCGACCGTATCGGAGTAATGTACCGTGGAGAGATGATGGAAGAAGCGCCGGCGGCTAACCTTTACCAAACCGCGGCTCACCCCTATACCCGGCTTCTTTTTTCTTCGGTGCTTAATGCCGTCGGAGAAGGTGCATCCGAAGCGGTGAAATATACAGGAACTGCACTTAAAGGCGAAGTACGAACCACTTTGGAAGAAATAACCGGATGTTCATTTGCAGATCGCTGTCCTATTTCAACCGAACGCTGTTTTAAAGAAAAACCAACACTAAAGGAAATTAAAACAGGTCATAAACTGCGATGTTTTTTAAGTGAATGATAACCTAACCTGTATGGATCATTGACACTGTTGCTTACCTTCTGCACCAATGTTTCAGCATCAGCTAAATGTTTTGTATTGATACAAGTTACGGAAAAACCTTTGTTTTGGTAATGGGGTTAGCTTAGCTCCATGCATAAATAAATAAACAATGATATACTATGCAGTATGACAGATATCAAAATACAATTGGGTGTGGCATCAGCGGCGACTCAAATTGAGGGCGGCGATCTGGTGCATACCTGGAGCGACTGGTACAAAAAAGGACATATTCACGACAGCGCCGACCCGGCACGTGCCAATGATCACCTGCACCGCTGGAAAGAAGACATTGACCTTATGGCGGACATGGGCATAACGATATACCGGCTGAGTATTGAATGGGCGCGCATTGAACCTGCGCGGGGAGCTTACGACGAGGCTGCGGTCAGTTGGTACCGCGAATTGCTCAGTTATATAAAAAGCAAGGGTATTGCGCCCCTGTTAACGCTCCATCACTTTACCAATCCGCTCTGGTTCGAGGGCTCCGGCGGTTTTTCCGAACCGGCAAACATACCGGTCTTCCTTGGTTTTGTAGAGTATGCCGTAAAAAAGTTCGGCGATCTGGTTGACGAATACGTTACCATAAACGAACCGAATGTCTTCGCTGTTATGGGCTATTTTGACGGTGTTTTCCCGCCGGGCAGACGCTCTATACCGGAAACGCTCCGGGTACAATCTATTATGTCATCGTGTCACATACAGGCGTATGAGCTTATTCACAGGCTGCGCAAGGAGATGGGGTATACGAACACAAAGGTCGGGTTTGCACACCATGCACGGGTATTCGAGCCTCAATCAAAAAACAACCTGTGGCACCGGTTCATTGCCGGGCTTACTTCGCTCATGTTCCAGGGTGTTCTGACCCGCGCCTGTCTTCTTGGACGCTTCTCGTTCCCGTTAAAGAAATACGGCGCTGTGTGTCCCGGACAATATGCAGATTTTTTGGGGTTAAACTACTACACCCGTTCTACCGTTTCAAAACTGGGAGACGGTGTACGCGAAGGTTCGCATCGTAACGACCTGGGATGGGAGATTTATCCCGAAGGCATTGCCCAATGCGCCCGTGAATTACATGAATTGCTTCCGCGCCCCATATACATAACAGAGAACGGAACCTGCGACAACAACGACTCGTTCCGCTGCCGTTACATCCACGATCACCTGAAAGCCCTGGTTGATTCCGGTCTGCCTGTGGAACGGTACTACCATTGGTGTTTTACCGATAACTTTGAATGGTGCGAAGGCGAGAGCGCACGGTTTGGGCTGGTTCACATTGACTATGCAACACAGAAGCGGACAGTTAAAAACAGCGGTCGCTTCTTCGCTGCTATAATAAAGAACAGGGGCATAACAAAAGAAATGTACGATGAGTTTGTCGCACCGCAAGAGTACCATTTATGATCACAGATAAAGACGGCGTATTTTGCCTTGATACAGTCGGTACCGGATACATCTTCCGGTTAACCAATAACGGCCACCCGGAACATATCTATTACGGAGAGTGCCTTATTTCGCCCGACATCGAAGCACTTGTCCCAAAACGCACAGCCCAGGCCGGCTCTACTGTGGCTTATGACCGGGAAGATTTACTGTACTGTCTGGACACCATGTGCCTTGAATGGTCGGGCATCGGCAAGGGCGATTACCGTTACTCGCCGTCAGAAATAAAAATGCCAGACGCCGGCTTTGTCAGCGATTTTGTGTACCAGAGCCATAGCATAAGTCCGGGATCGTTGCCCATAAGCGGCTTGCCCTCTGCCCGTGTCGGCGAAAGCGAATGTACTTCGCTGTCCCTGTGCCTGGCTGATAAAGCCTGCGATGTAAAACTTACAATGATCTACACGGTATATGAACAAACAAATGTTATAACCCGCAGGGTTGTACTCGAAAACAACGACACCCGACCATTGGTTATACGTCGTCTGCTCAGTATGTCGCTCGACATGCCAAACATGGGCTACAACCTAATCACCTTTGACGGCGATTGGGCAAAAGAAGCGCATCGCCATGACCGGGCGCTTCAATACGGCATCTTTGTCAACGAGAACAGAACCGGTGCAAGCGGGAACAAGCATAACCCCGGGTTCCTGCTTTGCGAAAACAACACAACAGAAACTCAGGGCAGGGTTTACGGCTTTAATCTGGTATACTCAGGCAACCACTTTGGTTTTGTTGAGTTGAACAGTCACGAACTGGTGCGGGTGGGAATAGGCATAAGCCCGCACTGTTTTGAATGGGCACTGAATACAGGGGAACGCTTCGAGACGCCTGAAGCTGTTATGACATTCAGCAACGAAGGTACAGGCGGACTCAGCCGTAACTTTCACTCGTTCATTAACAACCACATTGTCCCTGAAGCATGGCAAGGCAAAGACCGGCCCGTGTTGTATAACTCCTGGGAACCATGTTTCTTCAAGTTCAACCAGGCCAAACTGCTCAAGCTGGCACGTGCGTCAAAAAAACTGGGCATGGAACTTTTTGTCCTTGACGACGGCTGGTTTGGAAAACGCGATAACGATACTGCCGGACTTGGAGACTACGAGCCAAACCGCCGCAAGTTTCCGCAAGGGCTTGGCCCTTTTGCCCACAAGATACGAAAAATCGGGCTTGATTTCGGGCTGTGGTTTGAGCCTGAAATGATAAACGAAAACAGCAATCTGTACCGTACCCACCCCGAATACGCCGTGCAGCAGAACGGACGGGAATCTACTCTGGGACGAAACCAGCTGATACTCGACCTCTGCAATCCGGCTGTGCGTGATTACATTGTTGCGTCAGTCAGCCGCGTACTTGATGAAACCGGCGCAAGCTATGTTAAATGGGACATGAACCGGCATATCAGCGAATTCTGGTCTGAATATATTCCGTCTCAGGGTGAGTTTTTTCACCGCTACATCCTGGGGTTGTACGACATACTCGGCCGGATTTTCGGGCCGCGTCCGCATGTGCTGCTGGAAAGTTGTTCCTCGGGCGGCAACCGTTTTGATCTTGGTATGCTGTGTTTCTCTCCGCAGATTTGGGCATCGGACAACACCGACCCCGGCGAGCGGCTCAATATTCAGGGCGGCCTTTCCTACCTCTATCCCCAATCAACAATTGGCGCGCATGTATCTGATGCGCCGCATCAGCAGACGTTACGCGACACACCGCTGGCTACCCGCTACAATGTTGCCTGTTTCGGCTGCCTGGGCTACGAACTTGATTTACGATACCTCAGTCCGGTAGAAAAACGCGAGATAAAAGAACAGATCGCCTTTTACAAAGCCCACCGGAAAACCTTTCAATACGGAAACTTTGAGCGGCTAGCCTCTCATAAGACAAACAAAACGCTGTGGCTGTGCCGCGACAAGGAACAGGCGCTGGCCGGATTTTTCCAGACAATGGCGGGTGTCAGCGAAGGGCCGGATACGCTCCGCATTCCCGGGTTTGCGCCCGACATGCGCTGCCGCGTGTCCACCCGCCCGCAAAGACTGTACATCAAACGCTTCGGCGGTCTGGTCAAGCACATAACACCCGTGGCGCTTAACCCGGCAGGCTTTATTTTGCGGACAGTAAACCGCCATTACGCACTGACCGACTGTGTTGAAACGTATGAATGTCAGGGCAGCGCCCTTGCAGCCGGGATAATGCTGAACAACCAGTTTATGGGAAGCCATTACAATAATAACACACGCTTGTTGGGCGATTTTGGATCGAATTTGTATACGATAGAAGCTGTTTCAGAATAATCACTACAGGAGGATTCGCTGTTATGCAAAGCACCTCAAAACGCAACCGACTGACCTTCGGCATGGGCACAATCGGAAGGGACATGGTCTACTCACTTATCAGCATGTATATGATCTATTACCTGACCGATGTGATTAAACTCCCCACCGGTACAATGTGGTGGGTGGCGAGCATAATCCTTGCTGCCCGGATTTACGACGCAATCAATGATCCGGTAATGGGTTTTATTGTCGATAACACGCACACGCGCTGGGGAAAATTCAAACCATGGATCGCTATTGGCGCGGTACTGTCCGGACTATTTACCATTCTTCTGTATACGGACTTTAATCTGGAAGGCAGCGCATTTGTCGGCGCATTCGCCGTATTCTACCTGATGTGGGGAATGAGCTTTACCGCCAATGACATTTCGTACTGGTCCATGCTTCCTGCGCTCAGCATCGATCAAAAAGAACGCGAAAAGATCGGAGCCATCGCCCGTATCTGCGCCAATGTCGGAATGTTCTTTGTTGTGGCCGCCATTGTGCCCCTGACCGGATTGCTGGGAGAACGCTTCGGCAGCCTGCAAAAAGGATATTTTGTTTTTGCCATAATGATATCGGCCGTAATGATTGCCGGACAATGTATAACACTGTTCGGAGTAAAGGAAGCCGGGCTGGTCGCCGATCGAAAACAGAGTACCTCCCTGAGCGAACTGTTCCGGATAATTTATAAAAACGATCAATTGCTCTTTACTGCCATAGCAATGTCGCTTTTTATGATCGGCTATATGACAACAACCAGTTTTGGCCTGTACTTTTTTAAATACGCATACGGCGACGAAGGAATGTACTCGATCTTTGCCCTAATCCTCGGCGTGTCGCAGATCACTGCTCTGGCTGTCTTTCCCATGTTCAGTAAACGGTATGAGCGCAAAACCCTTTTTACTGCCTCAATAATTCTGATTGTTGCCGGCTATATCATCTTCTTTTTCGCTCCGGCCACTGTAATGCTGTTTATTGGAATTGCAGGTATTCTGCTTTTTGTGGGGCAGTCTTTTGTACAGCTTTTAATGCTGATGTTCCTGGCCGACTCCGTAGATTACGGGCACTGGAAACTCGGTAAGCGAAACGACAGCATCACGTTTTCTCTCCAGCCCTTTATCAACAAGATGGGCGGAGCAATCGCCAGCGGCGTTGTTTCGGCAATTATTATTATATCGGGCATTAAAGAAGCCGAGACAGCCGCCGAAGTAACAAAGGAAGGCCTGTTCATGATGAAAACCGCAATGTTGATCTTTCCCCTTCTGTGTATCGTGGTAAGTTATATCATCTACCGGAAGAAGTACAAAATCGACAGCGGGTTTTACACACAAATTCTTTCCGACCTACGTACCAGGGGTGAGATAACAGACAAGGCAGATTTAAAATAACCGTACTGAACACATCAATTTTCCCATATCGGTGGCAACATATTGTGTCAAGTCCTAAAATAGGTTGACACATTTTATGCCGCAATCCTATACATTTAACAATATAATAATGGTACCTTGCTACAGTTTGCCGTTTCGCTGTACGTTATGTTATATGAGCGAATCAACTATTGTTAAAGCACAACCGAAAAAAACAATACTGAGGATAACGCTTGTTTCCCTTTTTGCAGCCCTTATTGCCGGAGGGAGTTTTGTAAAAATACCCCTGCCCTTTTCTCCGATTCCCATTGTGATGCAAAACCTTTTTACCGTTCTGTCGGGATTGGTTCTTGGCCCGGTTCTGGGATCGGCTGCTGTTGCGTTGTACCTTTTTGCCGGAGCCCTGGGCTTGCCGGTATTTTCCGGAGTTGGCGGAGGTATTGCCCGTTTTGCAAGTCCAACCGGCGGTTATCTTATCGGCTATTGTTTGGCAGCCCTGAGTGCAGGTCTTGTTGCAGGACAGCCAAACAAAGATGCGTCCCTGTTTCGTATCGTACTGGCTGCTACGTTGGGGTTCCTTATCGTATATATTCCGGGACTGCTTTGGCTGTACCGTTTTATGGAAAGCTGGCCTAAAACATTTACAGGCGGTTTTTTTCCTTTTCTTATTGGTGATGTGATCAAGATTGCTCTTGCAGCGCCTGCAGCAAAACGGCTGCGAAAAACAGCGGCGAATCAACTATATGAATGAATTAAGTTTCGGAAATCCTCTATATAAAATAAGGGGATTGTATAAAGAATTCGCCGCTGTCAAAGTACTCAATGGTATTGATCTTGATATCCACGAAAGCAAAACACTTCTTGTTGCAGGACCAAACGGATCGGGCAAAACAATACTCATGCGTATTCTGGCAGGTCTTTTGGAACCAGGAGCGGGAACAATACACTATCGCGGAGATGCATTGGAAACGGCGCTTAAAAAGAACGCTTCATTCCGGCAGCAATTGGGTATTGTTTTTCAGGATGCGGACTCACAATTTGTCGGAGAAACAGTGGAAGAAGACACTGCCTTTGGCCCTTCCAACCTGGGATTGAAAAAAAACGAAATTGAAGAACGAGTAACATCGGCGCTGGAAAGAACAGGACTTGCCGATAAACGAAAGCTGCCTCCACGCCGACTTTCCGGCGGAGAAAAGCGCCGCCTGGCCGTAGCGGGAGTGCTGGCGATGGGATGCAGTTCCATCATCATGGATGAACCGTTTGCCAATCTGGACAGACCTGGAGTTGTTCAGGTATTACAAATCATTCAAAGCCTTAAAAACGAAGGAACAACCCTCATAATCTTGAGCCACGAATTGGAAAAGGTACTGGCATTTACCGATCGGCTGGTGATCCTCCATCAGGGCCGGATACAGGATGACGGAAAACCGGAAGAAGTGCTTAACCGGCTGCGAAGCGAATACGGCATACGGGACCCTCGCCGATCCTACAAAACAGTGGAAGATTGTTCATGGCTCGAATAAAAGCTTCGCACCGGACTCCCTGGGCATATAAGGCCGGAACAACAGCACTCCACCGGTGCCCTGCCGGAATAAAACTCATCTTACTTCTTTTACTTTCCGCCGCTCCGTTTTTTGGCCTTCCATTCGCAGGAGGAGCGGCAGCATTGATCCTTATCGGTGCATTTTTTACAGGCATAAAACCGGGAGAGCTTCTTGCAGGCTCACTGCCTCTTTTGACTGTGCTTGTTTTATTTGCAGTATTCAGGTCTCTTAATATCGACTCCGGCATCCGGATTAACCGCGCTGATCTACAAAACGGTTTTTATATGGCCGCAAGTATCCTTATCTGTTTTGCCGCCGCCTCACTTTTCTTTGCGGTTACCACAATCACGGAAATCAGAAAGACCATTGCCGAAGTGGAATTAGTGTTATTCCGGCGGCAAGGCCGTCTGAGTCTTGCTCTGGCTTTAATGCTGGGTTTTCTCCCCCGTTTTTTTGAATGTTGGGAAAACGCAAAACTTGCCGTCAGCGCCCGTTGCTGTAAAAACAAATTTAAACAGGTTATGGTAATTCTGCCCCTTGTTACCGAGCGAATGATCGAGACAGCGGCAGAAACAGCCGAAGCCCTAACCAGCAGAGGGTATGAGTAAAATAATATTTAATTCACTTGACACTCATGGCCATTTTCAGCTAGCATTATTTCATGGGGGCGCGTAGCTCAGCTGGTTAGAGCGCCACGTTTACACCGTGGATGTCCGGGGTTCGAATCCCTGCGCACCCAAA
>WRIB01000035.1 GCA_009782955.1 Treponema sp.
TTCCGGCGGCAGCCGGTTTTGCCGCCGCCGTCAGCGGCGCACGATTTGCCAGGGCAGCTTTTATATCGCGTTCTATTATTCTGCCGCCCGGACCGGTGCCAGGCACTGCCGCCGAAATTCTTTCTTTGGCTGCAAGGTTCTTCGCACGGGGGGACATGGCATTTTCGTCGTTTGTTTCTCGCAAAGGCGCAAAGGCGCCAAGGTTTTTAGAATCAGGTTCATTAAGATTCTCTTTTTCTTCCCTCTGCGCCTCTGCGTCTCTGCGTGAGGCATCTTGGGAAGAAGTGCTCTGCGCCTCTGCGTCTCTGCGTGAGGCATCTTGGGAAGAAGTGCTCTGCGCCTCTGCGTCTCTGCGTGAGGCATCTTCAGAAGAAGTACTCTGTGTCTCTGTGTCTCTGCGTGAGGTCTCTTGGGAAGATCCTCCCAACACTGTTTGCCAGTCTTCGCCTGCCGCTCCGACAACTGCGATGGGCTTGAGTACCGGAACGTCATCACCTGCATTGTGGAGTAGTTTTAGAATTATGCCGTCCGCTCCGGCGGGAACATCAAAGGTTGCCTTGTCGGTTTCGACTATGCAAACCGAGGTGTCTGATTTTACCGCATCTCCTTCCTTTACCTTCCATTCCTGAATAATGCAGGATTCAACGGTATTACCCTGCCGGGGCATTATTAAAACATGTGCCATAAATACTCCTTATACTCGTTCTACAGATATTCCTGCAATTGTTAAACTTTCCAGTGCGATATCCGGTAATCCAGAATCGGTGATGATCATGTCCATTTCGGCAAGGGGAAGTATACTGATAAAACCGGTTTTGCCGAATTTGCCGGAATCCGCCAGCAGTACGGTGGTTTCTGCATGTGCCTTCATGGCTTTAACAATTTCCGCCCCTTCGGCTAAATGGGTGGTAATACCCCGTTCAAGACTAAAGCCGTCGGTTCCTACAAATGCAAGCCGTACGTTAAGCCTGCTGATTGTATCCAGAGCTATTGGGCCTACCAGAGATTCGGTAGCCCGGCGGAACTCGCCTCCGGTCATGGTTATTTGAAGCATGGGGTTTAGCCGGGCATAGGAATAAACCAGGGAAGAGTTGGTTACGATATGAATGTCCCTCTTGCTCTGAAGGTATTTTGCAACCAGGGCGATGGTAGTTCCCGCTTCGATCATGATCACATCCCCGTCGCATACCAGTTCTGCTGCCCGCCGTGCAATGGTGTTTTTTTCTTCCAGTCTGGTTTGTTTCCGTTCCAGAATGTCCCGGTGCAGGGCCGGAGCAGCGCCGCCTCGTTTCCGGTTAAGCCAGCCGCGGTCTTCCAGAGCCTTTAAATCTCCCCGTATCGTTACCTCGGAAAATCCCAATTCCCGTGCCATTGCGGTAACGGTTACCAGGCCTTCAGTGCTTAACTTGTTGAGAATCAGTTTTTCCCGTTCATTCAGGTCTTCAACCATTGCTTTTCTTCGTTCTTTTTCTTTCGAAATACTTACACAAGCCTTTCGATTCTATTGTGATTTTAACATAATCCGAAAAGAAATGCAAGATAAATCCAAGCTATTCCAGGAAAATGAAGTTTTGTAACAACCTCAAATAAGATTGTTCCAAAAGTAATTACATGGTACTATACTAAGGAATATTACTATGGGAAATGAAACCAACGTATATTTTGACCTCCTAACCCTTTTAAGGTTTAGCAGCCTGGACATTGTAAAGGCTGTAAGGAGTAATCTGTCGCTGCGGGTCGAAGATTATTTTAACTTGTTGTTGCAATTTGAAAATGATGCGCCGAAGGCAGTTGAAGTTTTAAATAATATAGCGGTTCAAAAAGCCGATGAAAATGATTTTGAGTATTTGGAAAACACCAAAAAACGGCTGATAAATATCGGCTGTTATAAAATAGTATCTGCTGTTGACGAAATTATAGATACGCATACGGACGGACGCATTGATTTTAGCGCTGATTGTGCAAAAAATACTTTGGAAAGTTTTAACAAGCTAATAATGCGGATAACAGCTGCAAAAAAGACAGGAAAAAAGGAAACCATAAGCGGTGTTACAGATGAAGATGATTCATCCGGTAATGACTACGGAGAACAATCTTTAAAAGATGCTTTAATAGAGTTAGACAAACAGGAATCCACCCGCAAGCTGCGGATTCTTGCTGTTGACGATTCCCCTGTTATACTAAAAACAGTCTCTTCTGTGCTGCCCGATTACAAAGTTTATGGAATGCAAAAACCGGCAATGCTTAAAGGGTTTTTGGATCAAATAGCGCCCGATTTATTTTTGTTTGATTATGAAATGCCGGAAATTAACGGATTTGAACTTATTCCCATTGTAAGAAGCTTCGATGAACATAAGGAAACTCCGATTATTTTTTTAACATCCATGGGAACATTGGAACATGTATCGGCCGCTCATGCACTCGGAGCATGTGATTTTATGGTAAAACCGTTTCAGGGGGATAATTTACGCGAAAAAGTGGCAAAGCATATTGTCAGGAAAAAATTGATATTTTAACCGATTTTTCCTCTACTTTGACAAATGCTTTTCTATTGTTTCAATCAACTTTTCCGGAACTACCGGTTTGGACAAAACGTCTGCGACACCGGAAGTTTTAACCTGGTTATCAAATTCTTCTCCTGATTTACTGCTGACAATTATTATCGGGACATCAATGTAGCTGGGAATTCTCCTGATATCTTTAAGAAATTCAAACCCGGATATGTTCGGCATTTCGATATCAAGAAGAACAACATCCACCTGGTTTGAGTTTAAAAAACTTAAGGCATCGGAAGCGGATTTGGCAGCCCTGAAAATATACTGCGACGCCAAAATTCCCTGAAATGTATTTATCTGCTGCATACTGTCATCAATGGCAAGAACCTTCTTTTTTTCCATTGTAAATCCTCCTGCTTTAATACGTACCATTAAGAATACCAGAGAAAAACTATTTAAGCAATTCTCGAATCACTTCCAGAGCGCCGTCGTTGTTCATTATCATTACGGCCTCCTTTATTTTATCTGTTTCCTCTTTCAGCGCACCGCCCGGATTCAGAGCGTCAAGGCTTTCTATTGCTTCGTCCATTGCTGAAAAATCATTTTGTTCAATCGCAGCTTTTAGTTTCTCCAGAACAGGCGGCAGTTCCGGCGGTATTTCGATAGGACCGAGATTTTTGTTTTCTTTAGCAAAAACTTCTGCGATGCGTGAGCCCAAACCGCGAAGCGCCTCCAAAAAACCGGGCAGGTCAGAAGCGCAATAAGCTGCATCCTCTTTGCCGGATGCTTTTTCAAGCTCGTATGCCCGTGCGGAAAGTTCCATTACGCCTATGTTGGCCAGGGAGCCTTTTATACCATGTACTTCTATACGGAAATTATTCATATCACCGCTGGCAAGAAATTCAGTTAGATTTTTATCACATTTTTCAATTTCGTCAATTGTTAGTTTAAGCGATTTCTTAAAAACTTCCCTTTGCCCGGAAATTCTTTCCAATCCGATCTGTATGGAAAGGCCCTGGATTTGTTCAATATTGTTCCAGAATTCCTTGTCTTCGGCGGTATCGGCTGTATTTGCAGCAACCGCTTCATCTGACATTTTTTTGATTTTTTCTGCGGGAATCCACTCTTCCAGCGCCTTAAAGAGCAATGACTTGTTTATTGGTTTTGTTAATACATCGTTCATGCCGGCGGCCAGGAATAGTTCTCTGGAACCTTCAACGGCGCTTGCCGTAAGTGCAATAATCGGCACAGTTATGCCTGTTTTTCGGATAATTTTTGTGGCTTCTACGCCGTCCATTCCGGGCATCATGTGATCCATAAACACAATGTCATATTGATTCTGCTCAACCAGTTCTATTGCCTTCCTGCCTGACGAGGCAGTTTCTGCCGATATTTTACAAAGTTCCAGCAATCCGCGTGCGACATTCAGATTGATTGCATTATCATCAACAACCAATATCCGTGCATCCGGTGCATATATTATGCCTTCGTTACCGTCGGTACGGACAATCAGTGTTTCATCCCCCAAAACCTTGGGGATTTCTATATGAAATGTCGTACCCTGGCTGTATACACTTTCTACCGTTATTTGCCCGTCCATCATTTCTACCAAAGACTTGGTAATTGTCAGTCCAAGACCCGTTCCTTTTTTATTGCGGTTTTTTTGTGCATCGGCCTGTGTAAAAGCTTCAAAAAGTGTCGGAAGATCTTTTGCCTGTATACCCATACCTGTATCGCTGATTGACAGCCTGATTGTTGAATCCTCAATTACTATAGTCAGGCGCACATAACCCTTGTCAGTGAACTTGATTGAGTTGCCCAGAATGTTCAGGAGTACCTGTCTGAGCCGGACATCATCACCGTACAGACATTTGGGCATTTCTCCCTGTATATCCAGTTTAAAAGCTATGTTCTTTGTATTGGTTAAAAATTGTGCCATTGAATCAATGTTATTTATCAGAGCGCCGAAATTGTAATGCACGGGGACAAGACTCAGTTTATTGGCCTGTATTTTTGAAAGGTCTAAAATGCTATTTATAATTTCCAGAAGCGCCATGGCGGATGTATGAATATCTTCCACGCATTGAAGCTGGCGTTCGCTCAAATCGGTCGGCAGCAGCAAATCGGACATTCCGATAATTGCGTTCATGGGTGTGCGGATTTCGTGCGACATATTGGCCAAAAACTGGGATTTTGCCTCATTTGCCTTTTCGGCGCGTTCCTTGGCTTCTTCCGCTTCTTTGGTCATAAGCATTAATTCGTGCGTTCGCTTTTCTACGCGTTTTTCTTCTTTTAAAATATTATCATTCAGCGTATTTACCATTTTTACAAATGCGTTCTGCAAAACGGCGATCTCATTTTTATCATCCATGGTGTCTTTTAAGGTTATTTCTATAAAATTCACATCAAAATTACCGGCGGCAATCTGCTGAGCGTAGCCCGTCAGCTTCCTGATAGGCTTAATGATAATGTTAAGATTGTAAAAAATGGCAAAGCCAATCAAAATCATGCATATCAAACCGCCTGTTGCTGTTATTGCCATCATTCTGTGTGCCGGTGCGTACAGAACGTTCAGCGGCGTTTCCATATATACATACAATGGATAGATCGTTCCCTTGATATCCACATTTATTTGCTGAAATGAAGCAAGCGATTTTTTCCCGGAGAACGGCGACATGATTTCTTCTGTAAACATTGTTTTGTTTTTCCGGGCGCCGAGCATGCGATCTGTATTCTCTGACGGAAAGAAATCCCCAAGATTTTTGTCAATAACATCCTGTTCAGTCGCATGCAGAATTGTCATATCCCGGCCCAATAACAGAATAAAATGTTCATTATCGCCCTGTAAATATTCAATCGGGTCGAATATGTCCTGATATGTAATATCTATCCCGCAAACACCGATAATTTTTCCGTTCGACACAATCGGAAGACTAATTGTTGCAGTGTATGTTTCTCCGTATTCTTCGCCGTAATCGTAAAGTCCCGCATAATCGAAAAAAACTTCCCCTGTCGTAAATGGTAACAGGTACCATGGTTCCTGTGTTTCTTCTTCCAATGATTCATCTGTCCAGGAAACTTCGGCAATGCTTTCTCCGTGTCTTACGTATTCCCTGGTGTAGTACGAGTTTTGATGGTATATGCCTTTTTCCAGAATAACCCATGCATCGAATATGTTCGAATCAAAATTCATCATTGCCGTAAGAATTGATCCTGTCGCTGCATCCGCTTCGTCTGATGTATATGCCAAATCCGCCAGCGAACGAGCAGTAAAACTAAGCAGGTTTACCACATTGTTAAAGCTGTGCCTGACCCATCGTGCGATTTGTTCGGCCTGATCCGCATCCCTTTCCTTTGCAATCTCCAGTCTGCTTGTAAATACCGTATTCGCAGAAAGCGCCATCAGCAGGTTTAGAATGATAAAGACAGAGATTAGGGTAGTTATTATGGCTTTATTGATGGTGGATATTCTTTGAGGTTTATTTCTTTCCATTTTTCTCTCTTGAACATCCCCGGAGGTTATTTTGTATTTAAGTATATCATGTCGTATGTATAGGAGGCAATAGCATATTATAATATATATAATAGCAGAAGATTAGTTGATGAGTTTTACAAATCGTGCTATAATTGGATACCGCACCTGCGGGGAATGATGCAGTTCGAGGTAAGAGTATGCAGAAAACTATCTTCGTGGTTGACGATAACGGCACAAACCTTTCGATGGCAGAAGAAGCGCTGGAAGATGAATTTCGGGTAATAACAATATCATCCGCAGAAAAAATGTTTTCGATTTTGGAAAAGGTTGTTCCGGACTTGATTTTATTGGACATTGAAATGCCGGAAATGGACGGATTTGAAGCATTAAAGCGTCTTAAAGCCAGCGATGTACATTCAAAAATTCCTGTTATATTTATGACGGCTACAGCAGATGCAGCCAATGAAGCCGGCGGTAAAGAGCTCGGGGCTGCGGATTTTATAACCAAGCCGTTTTCCGGACCGGTCTTACTGGACAGTATAAATAAACACCTGATATCGGCGACCTAATACATCAATATCTATGGAGAGTTTATACCGCCCGGAACTGCTGGAGAAAACTTCCGGCGGCAAGCAGCCTGATTTGCAGCGAAGATAAAAGGGGGGACGGATAATGAAATGGTTTAATAATTTGAAAATACGAAGCAAGCTTCTGATTGTATTCGGGATACTTGCGGTGATTATGATCTCATTTGCCTTGTTTACCGTTGTAGAGGCAATCTCTATGGTTAATACAACAAACGAGCTGATTAATTCCTATCAGGCACGGCAGACTTTTATTGCAGATGCCGTTGTCAATTTTAACAAAATGCGTTATGCGACTCTTGCCAGGGGATATGCACTGGAAACCGACAACGCCGTATACATGGTTTCCAGAATACTGGGAGACTACAAAAGCAGTGCAGAGTCTTTTGCAAAAAACATGGCAAATTTTTACGAAACAACACAATCAGATCTGAGGCTTACAGAATCGGAGAAGCAGCAGCGCATGACTATTGTGGATGGTATAAATGATCTGTTTGCCAAATATCTGGATATTACCGGCGGTATAATGACTTCCACGGAGAACAAGGACAGGCATATAGTTGTTAAGACCTATGAAGAAGCCATCCCCACCGGAAACGAATTGGGCGATAAGCTGCAGGATCTTCGTGATTTAGTTACTTTTACAACCAGAAAAAAAACCCTGGAAACAACAGATCATATAAATCACATCATTAACATGATCCTTGCCATAACAGCCGGTTTTATTATTATTTCCGTCCTTTCGTTATTCTTTATGGTACAAACCATTACTAAACCCATTTCAGCACTGGAGAAGGCAGTAATTGAAATTGCGAACGGCAACCTGGCTTATTCAATTCACTGTGAACGCAAAGATGAATTGGGAACCCTTGCTCACCATATAAGCGACATGGTCAAGGGAATTTCGGAACATAATAAATTGATGACTATTATGGACAATCTGGATTCCATGATATGCGTTTCAGATCTGGAATATAATTTTCTTTATCTGAACAAACGTCTGGCGGATAAATTCGGCCTTGATAGAGAAAAATGCATCGGAAAAAAATGTTATAATGCAACCAGAGGCCTGAATGAACCCTGCGCTTTCTGTCAACTGTTTAAAATTATACCGGATAAAGATTCATTTCCATCCCGGGACTTTGAATATGTATGGGATGATGTTTCAAACGTTTGGCTTGGCGGAACCGATTCCATTATCCGCTGGGTAGACGGTTCTATTGTACATTTTCAGGCCATCAGAGATGTATCGCAAAAAAAGCATCAGGAAGAATTGCTGGAAGAAGCCCTGGAGGCGGCAAAAACGGCTTCGGTTGCAAAATCTTCTTTTTTGGCCAACATGAGCCACGAGATACGTACGCCCATGAACGCCATCCTGGGTATTGCCGAAATTCAGCTGCAGGACGACAAGCTTGCGCCAAAGACAAGAGAAGCTCTTGATAAAATTTATAATTCCGGGGATTTGCTGCTCAATATTATCAATGACATACTTGATCTTTCAAAAATTGAAGCAGGCAAACTGGAGTTGATGCCTTCCAAATACGAAACTGCCAGCCTGATTAATGACACTGTAACTCTTAACATGATGCGGATTGGCAGCAAGCCGATAGAGTTCCAGCTTTCCGTGGATGAAAATACGCCGTCTACCCTGTTCGGCGACGAGCTCCGTATCAAGCAGATTTTGAATAACCTGCTCTCCAATTCGATTAAATATACAGATGAAGGGGTGGTTAAGCTGCTGGTTTCCGCAGAAGAAGATGAGAGCGAAGCTGACCCGGCCGGATTGAACAGTGAATCGGCCGCCCGCGGGTTGTCGGATAATACGTCGCTTGTTTTCAGGATAAGTGATACGGGACAGGGAATGACAAAGGAACAAATAAGTAAACTATTCGACGAATATTCCCGCTTTAATATGGAAGCGAACCGTACCAAAGAAGGCGCTGGTCTGGGTATGAGCATTACGCAGAATTTAATTCGCCTGATGAATGGGAAAATATCTGTGGAAAGCGAAGTAAACAGGGGAACGGTGTTTACCGTGCGTATACCGCAGGGACGCATCAATCACAGCGTGTTAGGCAAAGCTCTGGCGGAGAGTCTTGAAAAATTCCAGGCAAGCGGAACCAAGCAGCTAAAAAGAGCGCAGATTGTATTTGAGCCAATGCCTTATGGAAGTATTCTGGTAGTGGATGATGTAGAATCGAATTTATATGTGGCCAAAGGACTTATGTCGCCTTACGGGTTAAAGATAGACACGGTAATGAGCGGTTTTGAGGCGATTGACAGGATTAAAAAAGGCGGTGTATTTGATATTGTATTTATGGATCATATGATGCCGAAAATGGACGGCATTGAAGCGACAAAGCATATACGTGATCTTGGTTATACACAGCCCATTGTTGCACTGACAGCGAATGCAGTGGTAGGGCAGTCGGAGGTATTTCTTGCGAACGGTTTCGACGGTTTTATTTCAAAGCCGATTGATGTGCGTCAGTTGGACTCGACATTAAAAAAATTCGTTCGCGACAAGCAGCCGCCCGAGGTGTTGGAAGCGGTATTGCAGAAAAAGGCCGGGGAGCAATCTGCCGGCGGGGCAGCGCAGCCGACAGCGCAATTGTCTATAGATCCGCAATTGGCCGAAATATTTGTAAGGGATGCACGCAAAGTTATTTCGATACTGGAAGAAATGCATAAAAAGAGCGCTGCTTACGAAGACGGGGATATACGGCTGTATACAATTAACGCTCATGCGATGAAGAGTGCACTGGCAAATATCGGCGAACAGGATCTTTCTGCTGTTGCCGGTAAACTGGAACAGGCCGGACGGGAGAAAAATACCGCTGTAATGTCGGATGAAACCCCGGCATTTTTAAACGAACTTAAAAAAATAGCAGAAAAACTAAGCTCTTTGAAAGGCGAAGGTTCCGGCAGTGAAGCAGTGGATGAAAATTCGGATGAAGTGCAGATGTATTTGCGTGAAAAAATGCTTGCAATAAAAGAGGCATGCGGGACTTATGATAAAAAAACCGCCAAAAATACAATTGCAGAATTAAGGCAGAAAACATGGACAAAATCAACCAACGAACTGCTGGGTTCAATGGCCGAACATCTCTTAAACGGTGATTTTGAAGAAGTTTTACGTACTGCGGAGAAGATTACAGGAGACAAGTAATGGGCCTTCCCGCCTTGAAACAAAAAAGCAAAATTGCAGCACGTGCCCGCGGCATAAGTATGGGCCTTCTTGTTCTGCTTCTTGTTTTGATTACAGGTACAGTAGCCGTAACAATCAGGAGTATCAGCGACAACGCCGCTGTAAATCTTGTCAGGGCTTTTTCGATTGAAGTAGCAGAAAAGTTCTCTCATTACATCAGCCAGGATCTTTCTTTGGTGCGGAGGACGGCTCTGTCGAAAGCAATTACCGGCTGGTTTGCCGATGAAGACAATGAAGCGAAAAAGATGGCAGCTTTTATAGAAATGTCGGATTATGCGCATCTTTTTCACGGCGTTCATTTGTATTTGGGTATTCATAAAACATTGAACGAATATTCAATAAAAGACAAAATAGCTGTAGGAGATTTTGATCCCTTTGACCGGCTCAATCCTTTAAATCCTGCCGACTCGTGGTATTTTGAATGTGTTAACTCCGGAAATGATTATTCTTTAAAAATGGATGTTGAAAAAAGGGCAGGTATTTGGCATTTGTGGATAAACCACAAGGTTACATCGGATGGTAATCTTGTAGGCGTATTCGCTTCTGGACTGGAAATGCCCGACATGTTCCATGAAACATTTGAAGGATTCGGGGAAAAAGAGGTCAAGGGATACCTTATTAATAAACATGGCATTATCCAGTCGGCCAGTACTTCTTTGCAGGTTTATTTAGATGAATACAACGAAATAAATAACTGGAATATCCGCAGGGAAAATATCGATTCCGTTTTTACTGCGGCGCTGGATTCGTATGAAAGCGGCATTTCCGGTCTTTTTGGTTCTCATTCACAGCCTGAAATAATAAGACTGCCCAAAGGAGGAACATATAAATATGCGGCCATTAAGCCGATCCCCAATACCGATTGGTCAGTTATCGTCTTCCATAAAAACAATTCGTTATTCGGCGTAAAAGGCCTCCTGCCGCTGTTTATAGTTTTGCTGGCGGCGCTGATTCTGTACGTAACGGTCATGGATATCATGTTAAGGCGGAATTTTTTCACGCCCATTCACCGCCTGACTCAGAACATATCGGAATCAAATGCGGCCGGTGTCGAACATATTGGAAAAAACCGGGACGATGAAATCGGCGAGCTGGCACAGACAATACAGGAAATGTGGGAGCGGCTGAGTACCTTTAATCTGGAACTGCTTAATGCAACACTGGAGCGGAAACGCCAGCAACAACTGCTGCATGCGGTTAACAACACTGCGGCTGTACTGCTGGAATCGGCGGACAGGGAAGATTTTCTGGCTTCGGTTCAGGATGGTATGTCGATTATTGGATATTCCCTGGATGTTGATCGTGTGCAGATTTGGCAGAACGAGATGCTGGATGGTGAACTTTACTTTGTCCTTAAACATGAATGGCTCAGCGAGACCGGCAAGCAAGCTGTTGTCAACCCCCACACTTTACAGTTTCCTTACAGCGTTATGCCCAAATGGAAAGAACAATTCCTTAAAGGCGAATACTTAAACGGACCGCTTTCCGGCCTGTCGTCCGAAGATCAACAATTCCTGGAAGCGCATGGCATAAAATCCATAGTTGTAATTCCGTTGTTTGTGCAGAACCAGTTTTGGGGCTTGTTTAGTATTGACGATTGCCGGAATGAGCGCACATTTACCGAAGGAGAAATAGATATCCTGCGTTCGGGAAGCCTGATGATGGTCAGCGCACTGCTTCGCAATGTTCAGACAGTACAGCTTCATGAGGCGCATGAGCGTGTTACGCTTCAATCGCATTGGTATAAATCAATTCTTGACGCTACGCCGTTTCCTGTTTCGGTAACGGATGCAAATATGTGCTGGACGTTTGCCAACAAGTCTGTCGAAGATTTTTTGGGTACAAAACTTGAGGATATGCTGGGTAAGCCCTGCAGTAACTGGAACGCAAATATATGTAATACTCCCGATTGCGGTATAGCCTGTGCAAAGAGGGGTTTAAAGCGGACGTATTTTACATACAGCGGAGCATCTTATCAGGTAGATGTCGAGACATTAAAAGACATGAATGGTGAAGATGCCGGTTTTATCGAAGTTGTTCAGGATATTACAAAAATTAAAGAGATGGAAAAAGAAGCCCTGTCCGCTTCCAAGGCAAAAAGCGATTTTCTGGCTACCATGAGCCATGAAATGCGTACACCGATGAACGCAATTTTGGGCATTGCTGAAATTCAACTGCAGGATGACACGCTTCCTCCAAAGACAAGAGAAGCGCTGGACAAGATTTACAATTCGGGCGATCTGCTGCTTAACATTATCAACGATATACTGGACTTGTCCAAAATCGAAGCCGGTAAACTTGAATTAACGCCTGCGGAATATAAAATTGCAAGTTTGATCAGCGATACCGTAACTCTTAACATGATGCGGATTGGCAGCAGATCGATCGAGTTTAAGCTCTCTGTTGACGAGAATATGCCGTCAATTTTGTACGGTGACGAGCTTCGTATAAAGCAGATTTTAAACAATTTACTCTCTAACGCAATTAAATACACAAAAGAAGGAATGGTCAAACTGTCGGCTTCTTTAGAACCATCTACGGAAACAGCCGTTTCTGTCAAAACAGGCGCTGTAACTGAGAGCGGCGGAAAAGAAAACAATGTAATGCTTGTTTTTAAAGTAAGTGATACCGGTCAGGGAATGACAAGTGAACAGGTAAATAACCTGTTCGACGAATATTCCCGTTTTAACATGGAAGCAAACCGCACAACAGAAGGAACGGGACTGGGCATGAGTATTACGCGAAATTTAGTCCAGATGATGAACGGTAAGATTTCCGTAGAAAGTGAAGTGCATAAAGGAACGGTGTTTACCGTACGTATCCCGCAGAAAGATACTGATTCCGGTGTGTTGGGCAGGGAATTGGCCGAAAGCCTTGAAAAATTCCAGGTAAACGGCGTAAAGCAAATGAAAAGAGCCCAGGTGGTATTCGAACCTATGCCATACGGAAGCGTTCTGGTAGTGGACGATGTGGAATCGAATCTTTATGTTGCCAAAGGACTTATGGCGCCTTATGGGTTAACAATTGAAACGGTTATGAGCGGTATAGATGCTATTAACAGAATTAAAAGTGGCAGTGTGTATGACCTTATATTTATGGATCATATGATGCCGGAGATGGACGGTATTGATGCGGCAAAGAACATACGCGATCTGGGATACACGCACCCAATTGTTGCTCTAACAGCAAACGCAGTAGTAGGGCAGTCGGATATTTTTCTTGCAAATGGTTTTGACAGTTTTATTTCCAAGCCAATTGATGTACGCCAATTGGACTCGACGTTAAAAAAGTATATAAAAAACAAGCAGCCGCCCGAAGTTACAGGGACTGTGCCGGAACAAAGAGCCGAAAGACGATCGGAAGAAACACAGCCGGCTGCCGCTCCGCTCCATTCCTGGTCTTCGGCCCCTGATAAATTAATTGCCCGGTTGGCAAAGTTTTTTATACGTGACGCCCAAAAAGCCATTACAACGCTGGAATCTATACATGAAAAGCGCCCTTCTTACGGAGACGATGGTATTAAGTTGTATATGATCAGCGTTCATGGGATGAAAAGTGCGCTGGCAAATATCGGTGAACCGGATCTTTCGGCTGTTGCCTTTAAACTGGAACAGGCAGCGAAAGAAAAAAATACAGCGGTAATGGAAAACGACACTCCGGAATTTTTAAGCGGACTTCGGAAAATCATAGAGAAACTTTCATTGCAGGATAGTGAAAATAAAAAAGACGAAGCAATGAATGAAACTTCGGATGATGTCCGTACATATTTACGAGGAAAACTGTTTGTGATTATCGATGCATGTAAAATATATGACAGAAAATCCGCCAAAGATACTATTACCGAACTAAGACAAAAAGCATGGTCTCCTCTGACCCAGGAATTGCTTGATGCAATGGCAATGCATCTTTTAAACGGCGATTTTATTGAAATGTCACAAGATGCGGAGAAGATTATCAAGAATACCTAGTGCATTTCCTGTTCAGTTTGGTACCTATAGTCCAATCGTTGTTTTTATGCTATAATTATTAAAAATCTGGAAAAAGGATGTTTTATGGTTATTTTAACGCTTAATTGCGGATCCTCTTCCGCAAAATATCAGGTTTACGATTGGGATGCCAAAGATGTGCTGGCTGTTGGGATCGTGGAAAAAGTTACCCTAAGCGGTTCTTTTATTAATCACAAGCTCAGAGGCAAGGAAGAAATAACTTTAAATCATGATTGCCCCACACACCTTGATGCGGTGAATCTTATCATTAAAACCCTCACAGACAAGGAAACGGGGTGTATATCCGATATGTCCGTAATAGGCGCCGTTGGTCACCGTACCGTTCACGGGGGAGACAAATTTACCAAGAGCGTTATTGTAGATGATGCTGTAATGGATGTTTTTAAGGAACTGAAGGATATGAGTCCGCTTCATTCTCCTGCCATTATTATGGGTGTAGAGGCTGCAAAAAAGGTTCTGCCAAATGTTCCTCATTGTGCAATTATGGATACTGCATGGCATCAGACCATGCCGCCCGAATCGTTTCTTTATGCAGTACCCTATGAATGGTACGAAAAATATTCGGTGCGCCGCTATGGTTTTCACGGTACGAGTTTTCTTTATACCGCCAAACGTGCAGCGGTGCTGCTGGGAAAAGATCCCTTTAAGACCAATCTGATTATCTGCCATTTGGGGAACGGTGCGTCAATAAATGCAGTTAAGGACGGCTGTTCTTTCGATACCTCCATGGGGCTTACTCCTCTGGAAGGACTTGTAATGGGAACCCGTTCCGGAGACGTTGATCCGGCTATGGCTTCCTATGTGATGAATAAAACCGGCATGGATACTGCCGAATATGAAAGTACGTTGAACAAAAAAAGCGGTCTTTTTGGAATTACCGGTAAATACACCGACCGCCGGGATATTCAAAAAGCAAAACTTGACGGGGACAAGAGAGCCCTCCTTGCCCAGGACATAGAAGCTCACAGGGTTAAAAAGTATATCGGTGCGTATCAGGCGGTACTGGGCCGGGTGGATGCTCTGGTCTTTACCGCAGGGGTAGGGGAATTTGCAGTCTGGATGCGGGAAAAAATTCTGAATGGTCTAGAAGGAATCGGTATTGTTTACGATCCGAAGAAAAGCGAAATGTCCCATACAAGGAACACCGAAACGCTCATCAGCAAAAGCGAATCGAAGATTCCTGTTTACGTAATCCCAACCGATGAAGAACTCGTAATGACAGAAGACGCTTATGCCCTTATGGCAGGTAAATACGATGTCCACACCAATTTTACCTATTCATTCCAAAGTAAGGATTATGTGAATAAAGGCCGGGCAGAAAGCCTGAAAGGTGAACTGGAAAAAAATCCCGAACTGAAAGAAATTATTGCTTTACCCAAGTGAACGGCAATCTGCCTGTACAACTCTTTTGCATCGGCAACGCTATGGTGGATGTGTTTGCGGAAATCCCTGAGGATTTCTGCAAACAATTTGCCCTGACTTTGCCTGTTCAGCATGTTGATCATAATTCGGCAGCTGCGATCCTTAAAGCATTGCCATCCGGTATAATAATTACGTCGGGCGGCGGCGCAGCCAACACGGCAAAGGCAGCCGCTCTTTTGGGAATACAAACTGCTTTTATCGGGGCTGCCGGTAATGATCATTTCGGATCTCTTTTTAAAGAAGAACTCGGGCAGACAGGTGTTGTGCTGTCTCTTGCAAAAAGGAAATCACCCACCGGAGTATTTATAAGCCTTACAACTAAAAGCAAAAAAGCTGAAAATGCGGAATTATCCGGATATATTATCGCTTCACCTTCGGCGGCATTGGAACTGGATGCCGAAGACCTTGATGAACAAATGTTTAAAAGCAATGATGATATTTCGCGAGTACTTTTTTTGGAAGGATTTCTTCTGGGCCGGGAACGGCTTGTTAACTGCATTCTGGAATTGGCAGAAAAGTACCGTCTGACATTGGCCGTTGATATGGGCATACCGGATATAGCGGCAAAGCAGGCAAAAAACATCCAACAGGGAAACTCGCCGTTTTGGGATTTTAAACTCAGGCAAGCAAAGTTTCCTTTGATTGTTTTTTTTAATAAAGCGGAAGCGGAGGCATTTGCAAACGTTTTTGATACCGTCTGGGAAACCCTTTTTATGGAGTCAAGTAAGGTTTCTTCTGTCTGTATTATAGTAAAGCTGGCTGAACTGGGAGCCTCGGTTTTTACAGGCGGTAAAGTTTTCCATGTACAAACAGAACCGGTACAATCAGCGGAACTTACCGGAGCGGGTGATGCCTTTGCTGCGGGTTTTTTGGCAGCATGGTTAAGCGGTGAAGGGCCGCGTCAATGCGGCCGTGCAGGAAATACGGCAGCAGCTGCGGTTTTACAGGCTCCCGGAACAAAAGGCTTGAATATTACCAATAGGTAGTTGACATTATATACCGAACGGTATATATTTATATTGTGGACGATAAAAACAGTGTAAAACAGACAATTGAGGCCCGGGCGCTTGAGCTGTTTTCGGCAAAAGGTTATGAGGGGGTTTCGGTCAGTGAACTAACAGAAGCCGCAGGCATTACCAAACCGACACTGTACTACTATTTTGGGAGCAAGGAAGGACTGTTTGAAGCGGTTATTCAACCGCATTATACCCGGTTAAACACAATAATAACGGCAAACGCCGTATATGATCCAAAACCTAGGTCGTATCATGAAGATATTTACAAAACACTGACAAACCTTACAACAGCTTATTTTACCTTTGCCCGGGAAAATGAATCTTTTTACAGAATTACCCTGGCTAACCTGTCTATGCCATGTTCGTCCGTAGTTTTTAAAATAGTTAAAAAGTACCATTTTATGCAATTTGACATTATCGGCGGCATGTTTCGGAGCATGGCCAAAGCGCACGGCAATCTAAGGGGTAAACACAAAACACTTACATGGTCTTTTATCGGAACAGTAAACTCGTATATAAGCCTTTGTTTCAGCGGGATTTCCGAAAAGGAACTGAGCGGTAAAAGCGTACGGGAGCTGGCACATCAATTTATGCACGGAATTTATGCCTGATTTGCGGAAAAAGAATAAAATTTTTTGAATTATATATACCTAACGGTAGGTAAAACAGCTTAACGGTGGGTATACCAGCTTAACAGGAGGAAATTATGAAACATCCGATTAATCATTCTTGGTATGAGGAAGCTTTGATTTACCATATGTATGCGCTTTCACTGGCGGATGCGCCGTTCCTGAATGACTATACCGTAACGGAACACAAACTTTCCGGGATTGAAAAATGGATTCCGCATATAAAAGGCATGGGGTTTAATGCGGTACTATTCAGTCCGGTACTAAAATCACGATCCCACGGATACGATGTAACGGATTACTTTGAGATTGACAATCGCCTGGGAACAAATGCCGAATTTCAATCCATGGTTAGATTGTTTCATGAAAACGGTATCCGCGTTATACTGGATTGCGTTTTTAACCATTGCGGCCGGGATTTTTTCGCGTTCAGGGAACTTCAGCATAATAACCGGGAGTACGCGGACTGGTTTTCCGGTGTTGATTTCGGCCGCCAAAGCCCGTTGGGGGATCCGTTTATGTATAACACCTGGAGCGGGTATTATGAACTTCCAAAATTCAATTTGCAGAATATTTCTGTACGAAATTACCTGCTTGATGCAGCGCTGTTTTGGATTGATACTTTTAACATAGATGGAATGAGGCTCGATGCAGCTGATGTACTGGATTTCGGTTTTATGGCAAAATTGCGAAGCGTTACAGAAAGCCGGAAGAATGATTTTTGGCTTATGGGCGAGGTTGTACACGGCGATTACAGCAAATGGGTAAATGATTCGGCATTGCACAGTGTTACCAATTATGTTTTATACAAGAGTTTGTTTTCCAGCCATAACAATAACAATTTGTATGAACTGGCATACTGTCTGCAAAATGCGGTTCCGGATAACGGACTGCCGCTGTATTCGTTTTTGGACAATCACGATCAGAGCCGTATTGCGAGTAACACCAATCCTGATCATTTAAGCACTTTATATACGCTGCTTTACACGCTGCCCGGTATTCCGTCTGTATATTACGGCAGTGAATGGGGTTTTCGGGGAATTAAGGAAAACGGTTCCGACAAAAATCTGCGTCCGTATATAAACATAGAAAACCGGATGGCTTACAGTACATGGCTGACAGGGCACATTAGTGCGCTTGCACAAATAAGAAAAAGGGAAAAAGCGTTAAAATACGGTAACTATAAACAGGTTTATCTGGAGTATAACCGTCCTTTTGTTTTTGAGCGTTCCTGCGAAAACGAAAAAATATATGTGATTGTTAATATTGCCGGTAACAATGAAGCTGTAGATTTATGCGGTTTATGCAGCTTTAACAGCAATGGCGGCGGACTTTGGGATTTGTTATGCGAAGAACAAATTGCCACACCTGGTTATATTCAAATGAAACCGCATTCAGCCCGGATATTAAAAGAAAGAGTTTGTTGTTAGCGCATTGTAAATCAACTTCCGCTGTAGTACACTTTATTCACCAGGAGAAAGTGTGAAAAAATACGCTGTATTTTTGATCTTCTTATGCTTGATTCAGCTTTGTCTTTACGGAGAACCAACGGATACAGAGAACGTTTCCTCGCCCCATATATTTCATAACATCGGATGGAATTTGCTGCATTCTTTTACCTATAATTATGGTTTTAACTTTATCGGCGCCGGAGTTGGAACATGGGGAATGATTGAAACAGGCATTGACTGGAAGTGGAGAAATACCGTATTTGAAAGTACATGGCTGTCAAACATCGGCGGTCCGGTTATGGCGACAGGCGGTGTTGTTCCCGTAATCACGCCTTTGCTCTTTTTTCTTTCCGGAAAGATTTTTAGTGACGAAAGGTCAATTGTTGCCGCAAGCGCCCTGACGCAAACGCTTATATTGACCATGGTTGTACAATCACCGCTTAAAATGATTACAGGCCGGAGGGATCCCGGTCTTGTTGATAATTTCTTTTATGAAAGGATCTGCGGTGAAGATGATTTTAGCGGTGTTTTTAACTGGTTTAACATGGATTTTATTAACGGCTGGCCAAGCGGTCACACCGCCAATGCTTTTTCCGCTGCGGCAACACTATCGGAAATTTATCATGACAATATTTGGGTAAAAGTAGGAGCATATACATACGCCGCATTCATTGGATTCGGTGTTACCGTACATGCACATTGGGCTTCCGAGGCAGTCGCCGGGGCATTAATCGGGTATGCCATCGGAAAAACAGTTGGTAAAAGTTACCGTAAATTTCTGGACAAAAATGAAGATCCAATAAATATATCGTTCTATTGTACTCCCTATTCAGCAGGAATATACATTCGTTTGTAAATTAACTCCCTTGTAAAAGATATTTTTATTTTTAGGCGAGGTATTGTTTCTGCTTACACATTTTCTTTTGTTGTCCGGTGTTCTGCATCTTCCAGAGCGCGCCTGAACTGTGTTTCATAGAACTCACGATACACACCGTTAAGTTCCAAAAGCTCCGCATGGCTGCCGCGTTCCACAAGAGTACCGCCGGACACAACAAGAATTTCATCGCATGCCATAATTGTGCTGAGTCTGTGTGCGATAACAAGGCTGGTTTTCCCTTTAAGTAGCGGTTCTATAGCGCCCTGGATCAGGCTCTCCGATATCGAATCGAGAGCGCTTGTTGCTTCGTCCAATATAACAAGGCCGGGATTTTTAAGTATAACCCGCGCTATCGACAAACGCTGGCGTTCGCCGCCGGATAACTTTATGCCCCGGTTTCCCACTTCTGTATTATAGCCGCCGGGAAGCGACATAATAAAATCGTGAATATTGGCCTCACTGCACGCCTTGATAATGCTTTCTTCAGCAGCGCCGGGTGCGGCGTATAGTAAATTTTCCCTAATCGTACCGTTAAACAGATAGGTGTCCTGCGTAACGAGTCCTATATTGGAACGCAGCCAGCGCAGGTCGAGGTTCCGGATATCGCGCCCGTCGAGCAATATCTCTCCGCTTACTATATCAAACAGGCGCGGCAGCAAATTTATTATTGTGGATTTGCCTGACCCCGACGGGCCAATGATTGCCACTGAACGTCCCGGTTTAACGGTGAAGCTGATATTGCGGAGCAGCGGTGTATCCTCGTTATAGTGGAAGTATACGTTTTTATATTCGACAAGACCGTTCATTCCATCAGGTGTTATGGCATCAATCTTGTTTTCTATTTCCAGAGGCATATCGTAGTATTCAAATATACGGGAGAATATCGCCATGGATCTGACAATATCAACCTGCATGTTAAGGAGCATGTTCACTGGCCGGTACAGTCTTTCAAGCAGCGCGACCATGACTGTTATGCCTCCGACCGTCAGGTTTGTGTTGCCGTATTTCAGCAAAAGCAGGCCGCCGACTAGGTAAATTACCATGGGGCCTGTGCTTGTCAGTATTCCAAGTGTTGCCCTGAACCAGCGCCCTGCCATTCTCTCTTTTATATTAAGGCTGGTCATTTCACCGTTAACTTTCTCGTATTTGCTGTATTCTGTTTTTTCCATGGTAAAGAGTTTTACCAGCATTTGTCCGGAAACGCTCATGGTCTCCGAAAGTATCTGATTTATCTCGTCGTTTTTTGCCTGTGCCCGATAGGTTATATCCCATCGCTTTTTACCGACCTGTTTTGTGGGGAGTATGAGCAGCGGTACAAGCAGGATTCCGGATGTAGCCAAAATCCAGTTTTTCTGGTACATGGCAGTTACCGCCAGAATAACCAGCATCAGGTTTCTGATAAGCTCCGTAAGCGTGCCGGAAATAACCGTCTGTACGCCTGCGATGTCGGAAGTCATTCTTGTAATTACCTCACCTTGTCTGCTTGAACTGAAAAACCCGTGAGACATTTGGAGCAGATGTTTGAACATATTATTGCGCATGTCAAATGTTATGTGCTGTGCCACCCAGACATTCAGCCATGTTTCGAATACCGAAAGAAGATTGGACAGCACCAGCACACCAAAAGATACGGCAATCAGCTTTATAAGCATATCCAGCCTGCCGCCAATTAATCCTTCGTCGACTATCCTGCCCAAAAGCAGCGAAGGCATCAGCGAAAGCCACGACGAGACAAATATACAAATCACCACAAACACCAGTCTGGGCCAGTACGGCAAAAGATAACCGAAAACTCTTTTTAGCAAAGACCAGGTTAGTTTCGGGGCATTTTTCTTTTCTTCTTCTGTAATAGGCTGCGCCGGGCCGCGCCCTCCGCCTCTTAGTCCGGTTGTTGGCATAGTATTATTGTATCATAAGGACGGAAGTTTTATGATTATTGTTTGCATTTTGCAATCTTTTGTTAAGGTCAGGTCATTTTTCTATGTATTTTGGTTCGATTCCCCTAAAGCCTTTTGAATATGGAGTTTGCGCAGCAAACTCTTAAAGCTGTATTGACATGAAGTTTTGCCAAAAGCAAAACTTCAACGTAAAGAAAGAGGCTCCTAACGGAGCCTCTTTCTTTACGCATCTCCAGGGGGAATCGAACCCCCGTTGCGAGGATGAAAACCTCGTGTCCTAACCCCTAGACGATGGAGACATGTAAAAACCTTATAGTTTTACTCTAAAGTTTTGGTTTTCAAAACTTCATTATTAAATATATAAAAACATGGGAATTTAGTCAATGTACCTCTTACCAGAATAATGGTTTTTCCGACGATTCAGTCTGCTGTGATACTTGTTGCTTGAAAACTTGTTAAGCAAAATCAGGACAGATCGTTTTTTAACAAAAAAAGGGCCTCCTATGGAAGCCCTTCACATTTAGTTGTTCTATGATCGAATTAATTAAAACTTAACCCCAACGCCAAGTGTTGGCTTAACCATCCAGCCAAATTCCAATCCCATATGGGATTCGTCAAAAGAAGTAGTACCATCAGCAACTACACGGTGAATGCGGAAAAAGTCAAAAGCAACATTGGTCCGGCTGAACATATAGAGGCTGTTGTTAAAGTGGAATTGAATTCCGAGGTACAGTCCGGGACCCAGTTGAAGATCGGTGGTTTTTATCCAATCACCGCCGGTAGCATTTGGCACTACTGACCAATGATCAGAACTCCAGTAGTACGCATGAGCCCCAATAGCCAGAGGAACGCGGAGAAAACTGCCGTTATACAGATAAATAACCGGTCCCAGAAGGACGTTCATTCCAAAGAGCGAAGAAGAATATGCATCGGTCGGAGAATGACCCATTACATCGGAGCCGACAAAAACGTCAAAATCCAGAGCAATACCGACTTTTTTGCTAAAGTTGTAGTTTATTGCAAAGCCGATGGAAGTACTGGAGGTAACAGTCCTGTCCATATCTTTAGTGGTAGGGTTACCATAGAATTCATGTGGGGCTGGGCTGGTAGTCCAGTGAACCGGGACGCCGATTGAGATTTCAAGATTGATTTTGTCTCTTTTTTGCTGTGTCTCTTCATCTTCTTCCTGGGCAAAACACAGACCGGCAACCAGGATAAAAGCAACAAGCAGTAAAACTAGTTTTTTCATTATTTTTCTCCTAATGGTTTAAATTGTGTATATGAACAACCTACCAGGCTGTTTTTTCACCCATTACCCTGTGTATAAAACCTATATAAAACTGCCATAAAAAAATGACGGTTTATTTTTGGCTTATGCAACGTTACGAACTGATAAAAAAAAGGGGTTCAGCAAGGTGATAATAGCGGCAGTACGGAAATTTGCTACGATACAATGAAAATTTACATAGTAAAGATATCAAGTTTAATACAAAACAAATGATAAATAGAGTGAATTAAGGCAATTTTACATAAGGATCATGTAGTTTTTGCTTGACAAAAGAAAAAACTCTGTATTATGATTATAAGGAATATTAAATCTCTGTAAGGAAAGGTTCTGCCAAAAATAAACCGTCGTTTTTTTATGGCAGTTTTCCGCTAAAAGGTCATCCCAGCATTTTTAACTTGTCTACCAAGAGGGAGCGAAAGCTTCCGGCGCCGGTAGAACTAGGTTCCAGAGCCAGGGATGCTTCACAGTCCGCTAAAGCGGCGGGGTAGTCTTCAAGGTGGTAATAGGCCTGACCACGACGGTACAGAGTATATGGTTGAGAGGGATTAATAGCCAATGAGAGGGAAAAATCTTCTATGGCTTCCTGGTATTGTCTGAGTACGGACTTTACAACACCTCTGTAATAGGCGGATTTATATGATTTTTCATCGGTTTCCAGGGATTTGCCAAAGTCTTCTATGGCTTCTTCATAACGGGATTGAGCAAAATAAGCCATTCCCCGGTGTTTATAGATCATCGTGCAGGTTTTAGGGTCAGTCTTTATCTCCAGAATTCTGGAATAAAAGGCTATTGCCTCGTTAAAACGGTTTTTATTGTGAGCATACAGGGCATTAAGCAGAAGGTCATCTACTGGGGCATATTCATCAACAATGGGTACGCTTTCTTCGAGTGCGGTTTCTTCCGGAGATTGTCTTTCTTCGTCGGATTCTTCGCAAAATAGCAATCCGTCGGTTGTTTCTTCAATTTTCCGGTAAAACGAGTCCCTGCGTTTTCCCAATTCACCATTAAGCTGCCGGTGGTAGATGCGGATTTCCTGAAAAATGCTGTCTGCCAGGGACAGGCTGGCGTTTACCGCCGCAAGACGCCGTTTCATGGGGTCGCCCAATAGGGTAAAATTTTCTGAATTCTTGTAGAACAGTTCATGTTCTACTTCGGCCCAGGCATCCTGCAAAATAGTGCGAATTTGAACTTCTACGGCATCTGTACCGCAATCGCCGTATTTTGCAGTCAATTCTACAGGTACTTCGATTAATAAATGTATCGATTCATAACCAAATTCCTTAAAACTATACTCATCTCCCTTCCTTTCCAGTTCTATTACGGTAAAATGTTTGCGGATAAGCTTTTCCACCGCTAACTGGTCTTCCAAAAAAGGACAAATCACCCTAAGGGCGATTATATCGGTGATAAAAGGTTCTTCGCCGGGATATTGTTTAAGGAGTTTTTTATATTTCTCATGATAGCTGTCGAATTCTTTTGCCCTGCCTACAACTGCCGGCCGGGTATGAAGGGTATGAACAACCTTTTCAACAGCATCAATAAGCTCTTTAGTGATATTTCCCCGGGCTGTTTCTGCTTTTTCATAATTAATTTTTATCTGATCTCGGGTCAATAATTCAAATGCCATAGTGAGTAATTACCACATTATTGAAAAAAAAGCTGTCTGATTTCAGACAGCTTTTTTTTATTATCAACGAAATCCTGCTTAGTTAGCGTTATCGCTATTGGAAGGAGAAGGAGTAAATGAAGACTCTGTGGCTTGTTTCTGCTGTTCCAGATAACGGAGAATCTGTGCCTGTCCAAAGCGGCTCATTTCCCACTTCTTTTTGGCAGTTTCACGATCCAGAATGATGTGCCAGAGGCCTTCATCGTCGATATCCCTGTCGGTGTCAAGAACTGCTTTGTCGTAAATAATCTTGACATCACGGAAATAACCAACAAAGTCTCCGCCTGCTTTATCGCCGTCTCTTTTAATCAGGAATCCCCCGAATTTAACGAAGGGAGTTGTGGTAGGATACAGAGGGGTAAGACGAAGTTCACGATTCCGTACCTGGGATACATAGGCTGGGTTATTCCAAACCAGTTCGGCCCAACCGTCAAAGTTCAGGTAATCCACATGGTAGATTTTTTCTGTTCCTTCGCTGTCGATAAGAATAATCGAAAGACTATGGGGGAAATTAAGTCCGTAAACACCAACTGCTACGGATTTAATGGTTCCAACATTTTTTACAACGCCATACCCAAAATCAGGTTTACCGTCACCGCTCTCATCTGGTCCTTCAAACCGGGAAAGGGACATAACACCGCTGTTACTTGCGGTAAAATTTCCGTCGTCATCAATCTCTCCGGCTGGTTCGTAGGCGGGAATCTCAAAAGGTGGCCTGATAAACGCATTGGAATTCCATGGTTCTACAGGGAAATTAATCCTTACACCCAATACTGTACCATATTGCTTGGACTGGGCTTCGTCAGCATAGGTAAGGACTTCGCGATTTACTGTTCTTGCGGATGAATTAAGCCTGACTGTCCAGTTTCTGATGGCAAGAGAGGTCTTCATAATGTTTTTTTGTTCTTCGGTAAAGCTGGCGCCTGCTACAGCTCCGTAATCCATAACAGTTGCCCTATTCTGGGTCATTACCGGTTCCTGGCTTTCTTGTCCTTCTACTACCGGAGCTTGAATAATATCGGCTCCAAGTTTGGTAAAGTCAATCAGGACAGCTTCTTCTGCAAATAATCCTACCGTCAACAGCATGACGGCCAAAAGAATGAATATCTGTTTCATTCACAGCTCCTTTACATAACCAATTCTAAAGATATAGATACATATAATGATATATGATCTGAAATAATTTGTCAATTACTTATCGGCAAAATTTTCTATTCTGCACTAAAGAATTTTGAAAATTCTCCGAAAAAAACTTCGTTTCCGTTAACAAAGAGTTTAACATCCGAAACCTCGCTAAAATTCCTCCTGATCCCCTGGTTCAGGGTTAAAAAGCTGTCAAAAAGTGGTTTTCCTCCCTGTATCGGTAGGGCCGCTTCCCTGGAAAAATCGGCATAAACGACCCTGTTTCGGTACATAAATGACCGAAGTTTTGTCCCCTTGGTTAAAAGAGGGGCAAAATCCAGGGAAACAGGGCCTAAAATTAGCTCTTCAACATACGATTTGATATTGGCTTCCCTGGATGAAGCCTTATGGAGCATCCGGTCTTCCACCACAGAACGGTTATTTTCATAAGAAAAAAACTCAAAAGTACGCCTTGAAAGACCTGAATGACCCATTTCAATAAAAGCAAAAACAGTTAAAACTACAAGATATGCCAAACGGCGGATTTGTTTAAAAAAGACCACGGATCCCCCATATTATAACCAGGAATATAATTATTTTGCTTGATTCAGGGGGCTGTATATCCTCCGGATTGTTCAAATTCCCCTACAAAATCAACAATTCCTTTATATAACGCTTCGGAAAACAGTTTCAAGTATGTTTCGTCTGCCATCACCCTTGCATCTTCAAGATTGGATACAAAACCCAGTTCTACAAGGATTGCCGGCATCCGGGCGTTTCTGACTACATACCAGTTTTCTGCCTTAAGTCCCCGGGAAGGGATACGTTTTCCAAAGCTTTCCTGAAAACGATTTAGTATAAAACGTCCCATTCGGGTACTTTCGGAGGTAAATTCAAACTGTAGCATATCGTTAATTATGTGGGCGATTTCCGCATATTCTGCCTGTTTATTCTGGTCAAGGAGTTCCCGCCGGGTTTCAGGAGGCAAGTACCAGACTTCATAGCCGCGGGCGTTTTTATTCAGTGAAGCGTTTGCATGGATAGAAATGTAGATAATGGCTTCGTTGTCTTTAAGCGGTACGGTATTTGCTATGTTCACCCGCTCTTCCAGACTGGGGTAGGTATCGCCGGTTCTGGTTAGGAGTATCTTTTTTCCCGGATAGGCGGCGCCGAGGAGGACTGCCAGCTTTTTAGATACCGCCAGGACGATGTCTTTTTCTACAGATTTGAGTGTTTTTCCGTTTATCGTATGAGTCCCAATGGCCCCTGGATCCTTTCCACCATGGCCGGGATCGATAATAATTGCGGCAATCCGGAAATGATTTTCGTCACTTGGAGTTGTTGGCAAAACCGGCGGGGCAGCGGAAAAACTTGCTTTAGCTGCCGTTACAAAGGCGGCAGGAAAACGGAGCGCTTCGCCTTCAAAAAAGGGCAAAGGTACGGTAAGAACTTCCCGGCCGTCAAAAAGAGCAAAACCTTGTTCACCCGGAAGGCCGGAGTAGAATTTAAACCGTTTTTCGCCCTTGTTAAACACTCCGGAGGCAAAAAAAGGGTCCCAACTTATCACGGCGCCCAGTTCTTTCAGGGTTTCATCTATACTATAGCTTTTTCCGGCCTGCCCAAAGGCCTGAAATGAGGAAAGGGTTATCAGTATTGTCAGAATCAAAATGCTTTTGATTTTCATATCGTTCTTAATAATTTCGGCACAATTGTTTGTCTATGTAATATACTGCGCCTTGGTATCCCCCCCGAACAAGGGCAACCCAGAATTCCCTGCCCAAAACCGGCCCCTGAGAGTCTGTTTTCGCTTCAGTTAACGTAATACCAGTTAATTTTTGTACAGCTTTTAGTGTTTCTTCGGGACTTCGGCCCATATAATCTACCAGATCTGATTCCGTAAAAGCCGGAAAAGGTATTATTCTCAAATTTCTCCTCAAATTAATATTACTTGGCGCCATTTGGTTGAGTTGTTCTGCCTGGACAGAATCCATGGTATATGCCGATGGGGGAAATTCGCCGTTTGCGGTCAGGAAGGCTTCGGTTGCTTCATCCGGCGTTGCCAGGCGAATAAGAACAGTTTTTGCGGCATTTTCCGCTGCCTGTATCGCCGTATGCCTGTCCGGGGCGGCGGAAATAACATTTCCTGCCTTGGAGACATTATTTGTCGGGAAAAAAATGCGTTGACCGGACCCGGCTCGGAGAAAAAGGTCTTTTACATGGGGTATATTACGGGCTGTTTCCAGTTCAACAATGGATGCAACCAGGCCGGGAATAGAAATAAAAGCCCGTTCCGCACTGGTCCAATTTCGGGTGGGATTTAAATTCGCCGGCTTTTGACCCAAGGCAGCAGCTATTGCCCCCTCCGCCGGGTTTACCCCGGATGCATACGGATAAGTCCAGCCGGACATATACCCGCCTGATAGCCGGGCTGCAATTTCTCCTATCATGGGGCCGCGGGAAGTAAGTTTAATATCCCCTTTGGCGGCGCCATTGTTAATTTCCAACGCTTTTATTCCACGGATAAATACTTCAATAATAACATCCTGTTCTTTAGTGGAAAAATTTGTGGGCATGGTATGGCCCATTTCTATAAAATACGGAGGAAAAAATATATGCCTGTCGGCAAGGCCGCATATTGTTACATCTCCCTGGTAAATCACTGCATCGACCGAAAATTCCGGTCCTTCCATGTATTCTTCTACTATTGCCTTTTCCGATCGCGAGAACTGTAAAGCAATTTCTATTGCTTCCCGGAGTTCTGTATTGTTATTCACCTTGCGGCAGCCGCGGGCGCCCATATTGTCTACAGGTTTTACCACAACCGGAAATGGAAAAGGTAAAGTTAAAAACTGACCGGTATCGGAGATTTCGCCATTGTTCCTGGTAAAAACCGTAAAAGCCGGGGAGGGGAGGCCGGCTTCTCTAAAACGTTTTCTCATTCTTTCTTTGTCCGAGGCGTCCAGGGCGGTTTCGTAAGGAAGTCCGGGAAGGCCAAGTTGTTCGGAAACAAATGCCACGGATGCGGAAAAATCTGTTCCTGCGGTCATAATACCGTCAAGACCTCCCTCTGCCCGCAGTTTTTTGGCGAATTCTTCTATTTTATAAATGTCTTTCAGGTCAATTTCTTCAAAATAATCCGCTTCACATTTCAGGGGAGCATTGGGATCACCGTCAATAACAATGGTTTCCAGTCCCATCGCTTTTGCGCTGCGTATGGCCGGCCCTTGCATAACCCCTGCGCCGAGAATTAGTATCCGTTTTTTTTGGCTAGACATCATTACAATCCCTTTCTTTAACAACATACACTTCGAAGGTATCGCCCAGGCCGAAGATTCGGCTGAACACAGAAAAAAAACCTTTCCGAATGCTTTTTTTCCGGTTTTTATAAAAAGGAAAGCGTTCCGGATGGTGTCCGGTAATTATTCGTTTTTTCAGCCGGAAACCATAGCGGTTTAGAATTCTTCTGATGCGGCGGGGATCCAGAATTGTCCAGTGATCGGCAGGGCTGTTATCCAGAAAATTGTTCAGGGATTTACGCCGCGATATGCCTGCTGCCGAAGGGGTGGAAAAGGCAAGAACACCGCCGGTTTTCAGAAGGCCATTAATGGCAGTCAGAGCTTTTCCCGTATCTTCAAAATGTTCAATTACATACCATAAAGTAATTACATCATACATTTGCCGGCCGCTGCCTGCTTTGTTCACATTAACCAACTCTGGCAGTGATTCGGGAAATGTTCCCTGAATAGCATTAATTCCCAATGTATTTCTGACAAAGTCAACTGCGTCCTGTGCAGGATCAATGCCTGTCGTTTTAAAACCCTGCTCACGGGCGGCGGCAAGAAAAGGCCCGTAAGCGCAGCCAATATCAAGCAATCTTTGCGTCTTTGCGTCTTTGCGAGATAAATTTTTCGAAAAGGTTGTATCTAACAAGGCGGCAATAAAATGAATTCGTCTTGCTCCGTCTTTTTGCAGTTTTGGAAAATCATCCAGATAGGTCTTTCCGTATTGTTTTTGATATTCTGAAAAAAAATAATTCTGGTTATATTCCACCGGAGGAGGGTTCAGCCGATCCATAATGATTGTCCCGCAGCTGCACATCCTGTATGTTCTGCCGGGAAAACGTTCCGTAACCCGGTAGTCAGTAGCGTTGCAAAGAGGACAATTCCGGTGAACTACGGGATTTACATTAAGCAGAAGGCCGGACAGGGTTTTGAATTTTTGCGGCGATGATTGGTTTTCGCTGTCCATGTCCCAGCGCAAGGCCGCTTTTTCGCTTAGTGTTACGCATTTTTTGTAAAGCTCGTAAAAATCAAACCCTTTTTTTCTTTCTCTCGCCAAGACGCTAAAGCGCAAAGGAGGGTGTACAATTTGCTTATTACGCTTAAATCTTTGCGTCTCTGCGTCTCTGCGTGAGATAAAAAGAGAAAGAATTCCTGCATGTCGGGAAAGCTTTTCGTGGTAGGTGCCGGGATTGATGAGCAAAACCGGAACGCGGGCATGGAGCGCTTCGAATGCGGTTATCCCGAAATGAGTTATAATTAAATCGTAATCCGCAAGTGTTTCCTGTAAGTTAAAAAAATCGCCGCCGGATGGCAGTTTTCCTTCAATTATCGTAACACCTGCTTGTTCCAATATTTGTCTGTCTATACCGTTGTTTTTCCGCAAAGGACCCAATACAACACTAATCGAAGAACCCTCTTCGATTACATTCTTTAAGGCAATTGTTGTATCAACGGTAAGTCCGGCAGCATCTTCTGCGCCAAAACTTACAAGTATTTTTAAGCTACCGCTTGTTCCATTGTGCGGACTAAACGAAGTGCGCCGTTTTTTGGGCAAAGGCAGCAATGACGGAGCGCAAAGATTGGCTTTTTCGCCGGTTTTTTTGGATGGAATGCCCGGCAATATATCAATTAAAAAATCACATTCCTTTCGTGAAAAGCCTTCGTCTATACCTAAAACTGGCCCCAGTGCAGCCCAGTGTTGTATTTCGGTTTTTTCTGTTCTATAACGATCCAGAATAATAAGTGTCCAGGTCTTTTTTAAAATATTTTCTTTGTCCAGCCATAATTCTTCGGGTTCGTCAGGCATGTTGTGTTTAATATCAGAAAAAAGCCAGGCATCCGCACCTTCTTTGCGGAGTTTTTTTACCAGTGATATTGAACGGTACAGATGGCCTCCGCCTCTGCCTTCTTCGCAGGCCGGAAGGACAAGAAAAGAATTCAAGAGGGGAACCTTTGCTGAGACGCTTCAAACGGTTCAGTTTTGTTGAGTGTACACCTGACGAGTTCCAGTATCTTTGTTCCACAATATCGTTCCGGACATGCCGTTTCCTCACGTAAAAGCCTGTACAGTTTTTGTGCGTACAGGTAATCTTCGTGAGTGTCCACGGTAAGGCGGATGTTTGATCCCTGCCATTTGACCGGGGCAAGTGGCAGGTGCAGATTAAATAATTCTGGATGATTATAAAGATACGGACAGACATGCTCGCGTTCTTTTTTTTCCGTACTTTCCCGTTCGGCCTTTAAAAGCGCTTCGGCCTTTACCACTTCTACCCCTGCCCCGTAAGGAAGCCCTGTATGGCCGGCATAATCTGCCTGCAGGGTCGTTGTTTCCATGGCCAGTGTTTCGGCAGCATCTGCAAAGACAAAGGGATTGTCGGCAGTGGCCCGGATAACCAGGTCGGGGGAATAACGCCGGATTGCGATGCAATAACGTGCCAGTACATCGTCTTCGCTTCCGGTGGAAATAACAAAACCTGCTTTTTCTGCGAGTTTACCAAAGGGTGTTTTACAGTTTTTCGGGCAGGCAAGAATTCGTATATCACAGCAAACAGCGCCAAGGGCTTCCATAACCCTGAATATAAGCGGTTCGCCTTCCAGCGGAAGGAGGCATTTTCCGGGAAGCCGCCTTGAATCCATCCGGCCCTGAAGTATCAGTGCTGTCATGCACACGCCGCCTCCTGGCGGCGAACTGGTATAATTACCTTGCGCTCGATGGCCGCAAGCCGAAGGCTGAAGGCCATCAATTAACAGCTCCGGAATATACTGTTTCCTGTCCATTGCGGTTTAATTCAGATTTTTCCGAGCTGCTGTGTTCCCATAACTCTGTCAGTGTACGCGCATCACGGCGGAAACGGTTTTGATTGCTGAGTACCCATTTCCGTTCCCGGGAAAACTCAGTCCATGCGCTTGGGAGATCCCAGCCGGATTTGACAAGGTACCCCGGAAAACAGCGCAAAGGCAGATATGCATGGTCGCTTCTCCATTCCGGCGCCAAATTTTTTAAATAGAAAAGCCGGTATGATCCTTCAGTGGTACTGTCTTCGGGCAGCAGGGTGTTGTCATGGATAAGCCGTATTATTTGGGTAGATCGTAATTCTTCATCCCACAGGTATGAGCGAAACCCAAAATCCATTAATTGCCAGTGAGGATGAATAATGTCCCGGTCAAAACCGCCGAGGCGTAAAAATCGTTCTTTATCATAAAAGCCCAGCCAATCGTATGGATAAAGGGTACTTTGATTTTCCCGAACCGGAGCTTCCGGAAGTGTTTTAATGGCACCGCCGCGCGGGTTTTTGTAATACACAGGAGAAGCTATTGTATGTAAAACTTCAAACCGAGGATTTTGTACGGTCGGCACGGTACAAAGCCGCTGCCCTCCAAGGTATTCCACCATCTTGGAAGCATTAATTCCGTTAAACAGGCGGTAATCATTCCATAATACCAAAAAATACGGGCCGGCTAATTCTGCTGCAGCCAGATTGATACTTTCGCCGGTGGTAATTTTTTCGTGCAGTAAAATAAAGCGGACAAAG
>WRIB01000036.1 GCA_009782955.1 Treponema sp.
CCTTACGTGTTACCGCGGCTGCTGGCACGTAATTAGCCGGGGCTTATTCATTGCCTAACGTCATCACAGAGGCATTCCCTCCTCCGCTTATTCTTCAGCAACAAAAGGATTTTACAACCTTTCGGCCTTCCTCATCCACGCGGCGTCGCTCCGTCAGGCTTGCGCCCATTGCGGAATATTCTTAGCTGCTGCCTCCCGTAGGAGTTTGGGCCGTATCTCAGTCCCAATGTGGCCGTTCACCCTCTCAGGCCGGCTACCCATCATCGCCTTGGTAAGCTCTTACCCTACCAACAAGCTAATGGGACGCGGGCCCATCCTCTGGCGGAGCCTTAGCTCCTTTCCTTACCCAGCCATAGCCAGATAAGCACATCCGGTATTACCCGCTATTTCTAACGGCTATCCCCGGCCACAGGGTAGGTCACCCACGCGTTACTCACCAGTCCGCCACTCTACAGTGCATTGCTGCACCTTACCGTCCGACTTGCATGCTTAAGACGCGCCGCCAGCGTTCGTTCTGAGCCAGGATCAAACTCTCCATGATATATTCTCTAATCCATTTACCCGTCTCCGGGTAAACGACCAGATATCATTTCAAGTCCGCAATTGTGCCCTTAGGCACTTCGCGAATCCTTCGAAATGGGCTTTGCCCATTCCGTTTAATCGATCAATTCGTTTACGCTTGCTTCTTCCCCTTCCCTAACACCTTTACCTCTCGATAAAGGATTGTTCCAAAGATCATGTACCCCCTAAAGGGGAGTTTTGACATTACTACAGAGCCTTGATCCGTGTCAAGTGGTAACTGCCCTTGTTTTTGGCGCAGATTTCTCCCCACAGTCACGCTCTGTAGTTTTTTATATGGTGTTTTTGATACAGCCGTGGAACCCTTCGGGTTCCTCAATGACCGTCAAGAACCTGGGTTATCCAAATGATTTGGACACTGCCAGAATGGTATTTTTCAAAACTTTGTTAGTTTTGAAAAATACTTTTGATAAGTAGCGCAACTCCCCTGTGGAATTACGCCAATAATAAAAATATCGAAAAATAGCACAAAATGTCAAGTACTTTTTACAAAATTCATGAAAAAAATGCGATTTTTTCAAAACTTGTTCCAAAATTAACAGAGTTTTGTAACAAACTCAATCAGGCAAGGCAATATTCAGTACTTCTTCAAAACGCTCGACAAGATGGAAACTGATCCCTTTTTTGACATGGTCTGGAATATCATCCAAATCACGAAGATTTTGCTTGGGTATTATAATGTTTTTAACATGATTTCTCCTGGCTGCAACGGTTTTTTCCTTTAAGCCGCCAACGGGCAACACCTGACCGGTAAGGGACAGTTCGCCGGTCATAGCCAGCCGATCGGTAATAGCTTTTTCTCTGAGCAGGGAAAGCAGCGCTGTGGCCATGGTAATTCCTGCAGACGGCCCGTCCTTGGGTGTCGCACCTTCGGGAATATGGAGATGGATTTGATTTTTTTCGAACCATTCGGAAGAAAGGCCATATTTTTCTATCCCCGCTTTACGGGCCACGGTCATGGCGATAGATGCGCTTTCCTTCATTGTTTCGCCCATCTTGCCGGTAAGAATCAATTCTCCCTTGCCAGGTGAAGCCACAGCTTCAATAATGAGCATATCACCTCCCATGCTGGTCCAGGCAAGGCCAAGGGACATGCCGGGTTTGTCGGCTTTTTTAACTACATCTTCAGAAAAAATCGGTTTACCCAAATGCTTTTCTACAGTTTTTTTGTCTACTGCAAACAAAAGCTGGGTTTTGGCAGTTTCTACGGCGGCGGAAGATGATATTTTCTTGGAAGAAACTGTCTTTTTTGCCGTATTTGCCTTTTTACCGGATTTGGCTTCTTCGTTTTCAATAATTTGAATTGCCAACTTACGATGAATTTTATCGAGGTTTTTTTCAAAATTACGAACCCCTGCTTCACGGGCATAGCCGCTGGCAATATGATAAAGGCTGTCTTTGGTATACTTTACCTGGCTTTTTTTAAGTCCGTTTTTTTCAAGACTTTTCGGCACCAGATAGCGCCGTGCAATTTCAAGTTTTTCCGTATCAATATAACCGGGCAGTTCAATGATCTCCATCCTGTCGAGGAGCGGAGGCGGAATTGTATCCAGGGTATTGGCAGTAACAATAAAGAAAACTCTGGAAATATCAAAAGGTAAATCAAGATAATGATCCCTGAAAGCATAGTTCTGTTCGGGATCAAGCACTTCCAGAAGCGCAGAAGCGGGATCGCCCTGATAGCTTACCCCCATTTTGTCAATTTCGTCGATCATAAAAACAGGATCACGGGTTTTGGTAATTTTAAGTCCCTGAATAATTTTACCCGGCATTGCGCCAATATAAGTCCGCCGATGACCCTTAATTTCAGCTTCGTCCCTCATACCGCCGACAGAAAAACGGAAGAATTCCTTCCCCAAAGCACGGGCAATGGAACGTCCAACGCTGGTCTTTCCTACTCCCGGCGGGCCAACCAAGCAAACAATCGAGCCTATGGGGAACCTGTCAAAACTTCTGCCATGCGGCCGCGAACGCACTGATCCGGCAGTTGTGCTGGAATTTGTTTTACGTTCGTCGCCGGAAGCGATATTTGCATGAGTATTGTTTTTTTGGTTCTGCTGATTTTTTTGCAGTTGCTGATTATGATTGCCAGGCTGCGAAAGCTGCTTAAGTTTCCGAACTGCAAGATATTCTGCAATACGGTTTTTTACATCTTTTAAACCATAATGATCCTCTTCAAGAATTTCTCTGGCGTTTGCCAGATCAAAATTTTCGGGCGGTGGATCGTTCCAGGGGAGGTTTACTATTACATCAAGATAATTACGGGTTACAGTAAATTCGCCGGAATTTGGTTCCATAAGGCTGAATTTTTCCAGTTCCTGTTCCACAGCTTCCTTGGTTTCTCCTTCAAACTTAAAAGCATCTATTTTATCTTTAAAACGCTGGTATTCGGAACTCTTTGCATCCGTGGTCATTCCCAGTTCCGTCTTGATTGCTTTAAGTTCTTCTTTTAAGAAATAATCCCGCTGTGATTTTTCAATCTTTTCGTTTATCTCTTTTTGGATTCGCTTTTGTATACGCAGAAGTTCCTGTTCTTTTTTGATAAATACCAGTACCTGTTCCATACGTTTGCGGACATTGATCATTTCCAGGATCTTTTGCTGCTCTGTTTTATCAATGTTTAAAATACTGGTAATAAAGTCAGCAATCTTGCCGGGATGATCAATGTTGATCATATTAAGGCGCATCTCTTCGGAAAAAAGCGGATTATTTTCGGAAATCTGCTTCATTTCGGAGATTAATGCCCTGGTAAGCGCCTTAACTTCGGAAGTGTTATCTTCTTCGTCTTCTATATATTCCACCGCAGCTGCTATAGGGGCCTGTACATGAAGAGTCTTTTTTACCCTGAACCGTTTAAGGGTTGAAATAAAAATATTTACTCCCCCATCAGGAAGGTTGATTTTTTTTACAATTTTGGCAACCGTTCCCATCTGGTAAAGGTCTGTAATTGAAGGATTTTCTGTTTCGTTTTTCAGCATCACAAGACCAATCAGAGCATTCCCGGAAACAGCATCATCTATTACTTTAACATCCGGCGGATTACCAATCATAATGGGAGTAAAAATTCCCGGAAAAATAGGCCGGCCCATGAGGGCTACCAGGGGCAATTTATTTGGTAAAATCTGGTCAATGGGGACCATGCTTTGTTCAGGCATGAATTCATCCTTTTTTGCTGTTTTTATCCTAAAACAGGTGTTTTTCAGTTTAAAAATAGCAAAAATCACCGTAAAAAGCAAGTTTTTTTGCGAACAATGGCAAAATTTACTCCAATACAATATGCCTTTAGTAAGTCTTTACAGGATAATATAAATCCGGAGTATACTTTACATAATGAACTCAGAAATGGACTTGGTCAGGGAAGCGTTTCACTATCAGAACCGCTTTGCCGGTTCTACCATGGTTTTTAAAATTGACTTTTCTGTCACTTCCGAAGCAGCTTTTCCTTCTTTAATGAAGGATTTGGCTTTACTCGCACAGACCGGTTTTCATGTTGTGATAGTTCCCGGCGCCAAGGAATGGATAGATTCGGTACTTGCGGAGAACGGTATTGTAACTCAATACGCCCCATCGGCAGTTCACGGTTCAATCAGGATAACAAGCGCCAAAGCCCTGCCTTTTGTCGAAATGGCAGCTTTCCATGTGGCAACCAGATTTATGACGGCACTTTCCGCCAACCGATGCGATTCGGTTATAGGAAACTTTGTCCGTGCCAGAGGGCTGGGAGTGCTGGATGGATGTGATATGGAATGTTCGGGCAAGGTAGAAAAGATACTGGTAAAGCCAATAGAAAAAATCCTTGATTCGGGAATGGTATCAATACTTCCCTGTATTGGCTGGGGACCTTCAGGAAAACCGTACAATGTACACAGCGACGAAATCGCCCTTGCGGTAGCAAGTGCTTTGGGAGCGGTAAAATTTTTTATTGTAACGGCGGGAAAAAATCTTTTGACTCTTGATTTACCGGAATACCTAAAAACCATCCGTCACATTTCCGGCAATAATAATAAATCAAGTGACAGAATTGTACGGCTTACACCCAAAGAAGCCGAAGAAATCCTCGATTTAAATAATTCGGCAGCAGATAAAAATAAAGCTGTAACGGGAAATAATAAGGCTAGTGAGGAATTGCGTCTGGCCCTGGCGGTATCCAAAGCAGGAATTGAGCGGGTTCACATCATCGACGGCCGGGAAGAAGGAGCGGTGTTACGGGAACTCTTTTCCAATCTGGGAGCAGGAACAATGTTATATGCAGACGAATATGAATCAATTCGTCCTTTGGAAACCCAGGATATTCCTGATGTATTGCGGATCATGGAACCTCTTATGCAGCATGGCATTCTTATACGCCGCACTGCAGAGGACATTCAGGAAAAAAAGGAAGACTATTGGGTTTTCGGTATTGACGGCCAGGCTCATGCCTCTGCAGCACTCCACATGTGGGGTGAACAAGGTGAAATTGCCGCCATTGCTGTAGACAATGCGTATATTGACATGGGCCTTGGAAGCCGTATCGTACGGTTCCTCATCAATAAGGCTGTCAAGGACGGACTCCGCCGGGTTTTTGTACTTACCACCCAAACCCAGGATTGGTTTGAAACCCTTGGGTTTAAGGAAAGCAATACGGAATCTTTGCCCGAAGAACGAAGAAAAATCTATGATCCGGAAAGAAAAAGCAAGATCTACACGTTGGAACTGCAATAATCAAAAATGACTGGAAAGTATTTGTCTATTCGTAATTTTTTTTATTATGTATTTTGTCTTTTTTTTATCATTTCCTGCGATTCGTTACCATCGACTCCAAAAATTGCCAAAATTCCAATTACACAAAAAGGTGAAATGTCAACTGTTGTTCTTGCTCTTGTTAATCGTCAAAGCACAATTTTTGACGGAGAAAATATCCATACCTTTCCGGATGGTTTAGTATTCTATTTTATCATATATCCTGTTAATACGAATATTTCTCCAACAATAAAACAGTATCAAAATTTTACAATAGACAAAGAACCATATTGGAAAAGCACTCCCGGTTCATATAATTCGCATACCGTAATTTACAATGAGCGAACATTTATTGAACATGAGCCGGAAGCCTTTTCGATTATTAACATAAGAAAGAATACAAAAGCTTTTGTACAAAAAACCATTATTTGCGGTCCTTCTCTACCTTCTGAAGGGATTGTACATTACCAGCTCTTTTTTGGCTATGGAAAAACCCTTGAAGAGTTTAACTTTATATTTAATCTGAAGGATGCTTTATAGCGGCCTGATAAAATATATCAGAAATCTATAAGCCCGCCCCATATCCAGCCAAATTGCTCTTCCCACATATTTTTCCGGAAAACGCAATAGTACCATGGATGTTCCTCTCCATCTACCATAGTCTTAATTTCAGAATATCCCAAAACCCGGACACTAGACCCTTTTGGAAGTGCATTGTATTCATGTGGTTCTTCTTCGAAAGAAAATGAATAAAATTTGTATTGCAAACCTGGTCCCTCTCTGACTCTTGCATTATTATTAACCTTGCAGTTTGATCTATAAGAATAAATAACATATCCATCCATGCTTCTCTTTTTATTGTTTTCCGGTATATGAGTAACACTCCACAATTCAAGTCCGTTGCTGCCAATAAGTTTATATATCGAAAACAGACTGTCTGTCTCTATCAGTGAACATTTTACTGTTTTTTGCTTAATATAATTCGGCAACTCACCCCAGTCATTTATGGTAACTACATTCAGCGTTATTTCATTTCCGCTTATTGTATAATTGCCTAAAACACTTTGTCCGCCGCCTTCTCCGCTGTGAACTAATTTAAAGTTATTATCGGCTGTAAAAAATAAGTAAAACCCATGGCCGCCCTTTTCCGGGCCCCATGTTGTTTCTGCTAAATCAAGAGAAAAAGCCGGGAAACAAAATAAAACAACAACTGTTACCGTTAGGAAAAAAATCTTTTTCATCAACGTACCTCCAAAAATTATTAGTTAATGCTGTCCCAAAATGTCAGATTTTGGAACAGCTGCTGTAAATTTTTCAGTTTACCTTAAATTTTGGCCTTAATTCATAGTGTAAATGTTCACCGGTAGAATTTCCAGTATTGCCAACTCTGCCAAAATTAAACCCAGGCGGCAATACTACAGTATAAACACCTGCACTTTTCCCCAAAGTAATAAGTCCTTCCAGCATTCTTGATTGATAAGAATCTGTCATATGCCCATAAATGATATTAAAATCATTTGTAGATGTTCTTAAATGATAACCAAAACCTTCGCTTTTATCATAGGGATTTTGCCACTTTAACGGATTGTTTTGCATAAGTATTGTTTCATATTGTGTTATATACAACCCGGGATTTTTCTTATGTGTAGCAAGATCTATTCCCAAACCTACTTTTATCTTCGACCCTACTTCACCAACTGTACTTCCATGAAACTGCCCTTTATAGTCTCCCGCTGTATATTTTTCATAAGTGGAAATCCAGGATGGCCCTCCCACAGGATCAATAACCCTGCCCTGTCCAAACAATGAGTACAAAGGATTATTACGGTTATAAGACCAATTTTCCTTTATCTGCTGAAATGCCCATGCAATTGCAAAATTATCATATCTTCCTCTGTCCCATAATCCGGGAACATATGACTGCCCTCCGGAAAATCCAAACATTACTTTATTCCATTCCTGAGCAAATTTTGAATATTCATCGAAGAAGTCTATAGGGACTCCAAGCGGAACAAAAACACCCAGTTCTTTGCGTGCATCCTGCATTGCACTAACCATGTCGCCATTGTATTTTATATACACATTGTTAATAAAATCACGCTGGATATAATACCTTACCTTAACAGTTGGGGAAGTATCCAATGGGATCGATCTATTGTTTGCCTTTCTATATTCATCCCACATTTTTTCAGCTTCTTCAACGCTTATACCCAAAACCCTTGACAATGATCCTGCATACCCTCCTTTTCCATATTCATAGTCTTCCATTAAAAGATTTCCGAATTCATCATATAAATTATGACTGCGATCGAATACTATATTGCCATCGGCTGTGAATCTCCAAAAATCAGCACTTGAATCATAATTGTTCAGGATATTTGCAAGGTTAAACAATGCCATGATTTTAGCAGATTCACTTGAGTTTTCTGAAACAAGAACCATATAATTAGTTGCAAAATTATATGCTTCATCAGCCATTGCAGATCCGATAGATCCAATGCCATACGTGTTCATTAATCCAAGGGCTGTACTAATATGCCCTGTCACTGCCATAATGGTTTCCAGGTTTTGTCCATAAATACCATCATAAACTCCATTTCTGTAAGACTCATGGCTGAATATCACATTAAGTCCAAATCTGCTCCCATCTTCCAGGGCATCTCTGCCAAGAGAAATTGTTTTTATTCCGGTAACCGGATCGTAAACCGTTTGGGTATAATCTGCATTTCGGTTTTCTGCAATATAAGTTTTATTCTCCAAAATTGAACTGTACAATTCCCTGTTGGTTTTATCGCCTGAATACAAAGTCCTCATTTGACTAATATAACTTTTAGCCGCTTCGGAGTCAGATGTCCAAATGCCAAAATTTACTTTCCAGACCTCCAGACCGCGAAATGCGGCAGCAAGAGTTCCCGGACTAATGTCTACACCTGCAGTGCCAAAATTTCCATTAAACCCGTCCCTGCCAAAATGCAATTCCAACAATCCTGTACCTGACAAATTATTATTGAAAATACCAAGATTAATTGCATTTAATGTAACATCTCCGCCAAAAGCAAAATTTACTCCCTGTCCGGCCAACCCTCCCGTCAAGTTAGACAATTTTTCTCCATCAGAATAATATTGGCCATAAAATCCCTCAAGCCCAAGATTCATTACTCCAGAAGTAAATGTACTTGTCCCGGCAATCGTTGCGCTGACAAGGCCACCTTTTAGCCCTGATGAAAATGCATTATTATTCCAGCCAAATTGACCATCATTATAGGTAACTGCACTTATTGCGCTTGTTGCTGTGCTGGTACTGAACGTTTGAACACCAACCATGACTGTTTTAACAGCTGCTTTTCCAAATTGTGAAGAAGCACTATCAATTGCTTTTGATGTCAGCCCGGCAAATTTTGTTCCGCCATCAACTGCCGAACCTAAACCATTAAAAGCTATGCCGCCGGCTGCAGAAACTGCATTAATCATGACACTTTGCCCAAGTGAAAAACCAAACTCATCCCAACTTTTATACCCATATGCAATGTCAAGAGCGTTAAACAAAAGATCTCCCGAAACATTGATGGCAATTGCAAGACCGAGGCTTGCTCCCATTGAAACAGGAGCCAAAACAGCGCCTACCACTGTAGATGCTACAGTAGTCATAATACCTACAGTGCCTCTGATGCTCGGAGCATTAAACCAGGAACCGCGGGAATCCCAAAGAGGTTTATCCCAAAGAGGAGCATTCATTAATGCGATGCCGTTAGCTTGTTTGATTTCCCATTTATAGAATTCACTGATTAAACGGCCTAATTCACCACTACCCGTATCACTTTCATTGATGGGAGCATGCCCAACCCATTTGCCAAAATAGCCGGATGAACCGTTGCCAGAACCAAAAACAGCAATGCTTTTCTCTTTGATTTCTTCCTGGGCCACTGCAATCATTGCCTGTATTCCTAAATAATTCAGGCTTTCCAGATTGGAATCACTTAAATCGGTTGATAACTCCCAGTATCCCATCACATAATAACGATACGTATCCAGTAAGGCTTTTTCTGTAATTGCACTGCGGAAAACTGTTGAATGAACTATTATGTTTTTAACATAAGAATTACCGGATCTTTTCCACCCGCCCTGTAGGTTAAATAATTGATCCATACTTTTATCAATATTCCTGTTGCCAGAAAAAATATTTTCTTCCAAAGCTTTCTTTGCTTCCAAGACAGATTCTCTCGCCTGAAAAGCAAAAAGTTCCATTTTTGCACTGGCCAATTCGATGGTACTATTTTGTGCAAATTCTTTTGCAACAACCCTTGCCTGGCCAGAATCCCATAATCCTAATCCTGAAATACCGTTGATTACAACTGATGCTACCGTTCCAGCACTTCCATTTAACGAAGTAAATGCTCTACTAAGGTTCGAAATACCTGCAGAATTAAGAATCCCAAATAAAATTTCTGATGCTTTCTCTGTTTCTTCAATCCCAGGAAAAGAAGAAGGTAAAAAACAGTCAAGTTTACGGCTATAAGACTCAGCATCAGTTCCTACTAGTACCAAAAGATTGCTGTCTAATGTGTATGCAGCAGTATTTACTGCATTATTAATCCATGCTTCCTTATTATTCAGACTTTCTAAATATGCAACATTCCATGCAGTATCAATGTTTCCATATTGTTCTACAAAGCATTTCTCCCATCGTGCAAGAGCCATATTCATTGACTCAATTCCGTCTTTCCAGTCTTGCCTGCCTCTTTCAATGACAAGCATCGAAGCTTCGTGCCATGAAGACAGCTTTGTGTTTAAATCTTTATTTTGTTCATTCCAGGCTACTTCCCTGGCAGCAAGTTCAGCATTATACCGGGCAATATACGCTGTTTCTATTAACCCCGTATATTTTTCTGCCAATTCAAGATATTGTTTTGTATATACTGCCCGGTCTGCATTAATCGATTTTAAATCTGTAATTAAGGCAGTTCCCATGTCATAAATGTACTTTTTTATTGCTGATGTATCATTTCCATAAGTCAATTCAGCAGTCATGTTTAGTTCTTCAAGGGATATTTCCCCATTAACAAAAGCATCAAATGTTATTCTATATGCTTCCTGTTTTTCAATACGATCTTTTTCATTGTCTTTATATACTTTTTCCAATTTTAGTTCTAAAGTATCACGTATTCCTTTTCCCCATGTATAAAGAGCATCAAGAGCAGATGACACAGAAGCAAAAATAATACCATTTCCCATTTCCCTATTATAAACAATCATATCATCCCAATATGATTTTAAAGAAACTATTTCAGAATCATTAATGCCCGCCGAAATTTTTAATGCAGATTCAATGTCAGACCAGACAACTCCTTCTTCACGCTGAATAGACAAAATATCCAATTTTGAACATGATTCATTGTAATTGGCCATAATTGAATTCAACCTATGAAAACCAATTAAAAAGGCCCATTTGTTTGAAGTTAAGATACTATAATAACTGTCTTTTCTGTTTCCTGTAGCATTAAGAATTTGCTTTAATTCACTGTTATCAAAAGTATATGGCCATTTATATGCTGCAATTGTAAAACCCGATACATTTTTTTTATACACATAGCTATCTGCTTTATCATACAGCCAGGACATTTCCCTATACCTGGAAACATAATCCAAACCTCCTGATCCTACCCCTCCGCCGCCAGTTAAACATAAAACCGCAAAAAACTCTAAATCCTTCTTTTGTTGAGCTGTCAGACTTGTCCATGCATTTTCCTGAAGCCCTGGAAGATAATATTTTTGGTAATCACTCAGCAAATCATCAAGGCGATCTCCATTAAGTTTCATGTTTCCATCAGATCCCAAATTTGAAAGAATATAACTGGAAGAAACAACAGGTATTCCCTGATTTTTTTCTGCAAAATTTCTGATTAAATATCCTATCGCCAAACCCCAGGTTTGGTAATTATTTTCATCTGCAAAATAATATGTATTCATTCTAAAAGACCATGAAGCTAATGCTTCTTCAAACTGGGACAATTGACTTGATTTTTCTTCATTATTACTACTGTTAAAATAAAGGGACAGATTATTTGCTTCTTCTTCGGTAATCCGGTTTAATACGAATGTATTACGGTTATATGAAACACTCAAAGTTCCTTCATCGGTAATTTTAACAAAATCAAACCATGAACAACTATTCAGCGTTGGAGATGTATAATCATTATAATACGTAAGCATCTGCGGAGAATAATACGAAGATATCATGCTTGTTGCCGAATTGTACAATTCAAAATTGCATACTTGTTCTTCTTCCAGACTTGAATAAAACTCTGTTTTTGCTTTTAAAGCAAGGAACATTCTGGAAAAGCTTTTTTGATAATCCTGGTATAGAGCATTATATTCGTCGTTGTCATACGGCCTGGAAGCCTGACCGTTATTATACAGGTCAGCCAGCGCGGCAAGAGCTATGTTAGCCCGATCATACCGTTCCCGTGAATATGCAAGTTCTTCTTTTGGTTCACGATAATGCTGTAAACCGTCCGGTAAATTTGAACTGTTGTACAGGTATGAAGTGCTTGCCCAGCGCTGAATGGCATCGTTTCTTTCATAATCCATTCGTGTTTCTTCAATCAGATTAAAAGCCTGTTTTGCATTGCCATAAATCATGTCATAATTTTCACCGGCCATGGAATAACTTAAAGCTAATTGATTATAAATATTCATTACGGCCTGATAGCTTGTTCTTGTTTTTTCAAGTTCTTCTGAGATAAGTTTCAAATCATCCAAAGCAGTTTGTCCCGAAGGAGGAATATTATTGTATTCATATCCAAGGACAGCAAGCTGTTCTCTGAGCATATCCTCATAATCAATTATACTTTGAAGTTTATCGGCTTCTTCCCGATAAATTTCTTCGGCAATGGCGAATTCATAATTTTCCGCAGGATTTTCCCAAACTTTATCAGTATTATAATAATAGGACATAGTTGCAGATATAAATTCATTTTGACGATAATATAGGCTGTTATTAATCAGCAAATCAAAGGCACTTGACAACCTTCTATATGCTTCAATTGCAGATTCACAGGCATCAGCAAGAATTCCTTCTTGCCGGGAAAGAGCCCCGTTAATTAATCCTGTTTTTTCAGGGTTTCCGGATTTTGCTCCATTCAAATTCTCAAAATTCTTTATTAATGCAGGATCAAAGCGGGGCTCGCTGATATAGGTGCGCCAATGTTCTTTGTCTTCTGAGGAATCGACAGTTACCGTATATTCATTATGGATTAGCAAAAAATTCAATAAATAATAAAAGTAAGAACCTTCGTTATTAGCCGATGTTACATCTTCTCCCTGATAATACGTATTCAAAGCGATAGTCAGATATTCTTCATATTTCGAAATTGTTTCATTGATATCTTCCGGTATAGTTATTCCTCTAAAAACAGCTTTTGCAGCCATATAGTTAAGCAGCGCATTTTTCCATGCCTCCAGTTCTGCTTCCAGCATTAATGGGAGAATTCCTGTTTCTTCATCAATCCTTATTAAAAATGATGAGATTACAACAGCCGCACTCAAACCGGTTTCTTCACTGTAATGCAATAATCCGTCAGTTACAGAAACCATGTCGTACATGCCTTCATTGTTTTCTATGCCAAACTCGGCAAAAACCTTGTTAATTGATCGCCAGACAAACTTCGCAGCTTCCCTTTGAATACCCGGAGCATAGGCAAAAAGTTCCTGGTATACAGAAAACAGCTTTGCGCCATGTGTCGTTTCCGTTGCTTCCCTTTTCAAGCGATGAAACAAACCTTCTTCTTCCAGAGCCGTAACGGTTCCTTCAGTTTTTACATGTCCTGTAACAGAAAAATACCAATCCAATGCGGATTCAGCGCCTAACAGGGACAGCTGGATTTGTTTTGTTTCCGCATCATCATTGCCCTGTACAATTGATTGCAGCAAAACCCATCCATCCTGCAGCATTAATTCTTCGTAATACTTTTGTTCCGCCCTAAGGTAAGCCGTATAATATGCTTCGTCATTTTGTCTTTTTTCCGCCAGAGCAGTTAACGTTTCATAATAAGAAGCAATTTCCTGAAGAATAAAGTCACTTGAATTAACCTTGTATACAGCCATCTGCAAGGAATAACGGTTATTGAGTTCTTCAAGCTTTTTTTCTTCTTCCATGAGCATAATTGCAGTTGCCTGCAGTTCCTGTTGAATTTGAGCCAAATCACCGCCTGCATTCCTAAGTTTTTCCTGGATTTCCGCATAGGATACCAAAGCTGCATCATAGCTGTTTTTAGCATTCCGCCATTGTTCAAGATTTTCAGCTTCCGTCATACGGCCTGCACTCAAATCTTCCGCATAGGCGGAAACCGCCTCGGCAATAGCCAGTCTTTGTTCCCAATAATTCGCTATTGATCTGGCACGCAATAATTCTATTTGGTATTCATCAAGGAAAAAGTCTTCGCTGGACAAATCCAAAACAGCATTCAGGGTTTTTCCGTCCATACCCAATGCCAGAACGAATTCCCTTTCCAGCGCAGCCATTGATTCCTTCGCCTTGTTCAGGTATTGAGTGTACATGTTTGCCCACCGAATCAATTCTGTACCGGCAACCTTTTGACTTTCACTTAACAATCTTTGATTCATTGTTTGCTGAACCCAGGCTGCAAGGGTTCCGTTTTCCAGACCGTTTTTCGGCGCTCCGGATGTAAACCGCGAAAGCCAGAAGGTAACACTGTTTTTTGCCTCGGCCAAAACAGAACCGCAGGTAATGTATATGTCCAAAAGCGCATTTGCCCTTTCCGCAGCGCTATAGACACGAAGAGCGGCTTCTTTCTGAAATTCTTCTTTTGCCTGGACAATAGCTTCGTTTAATAATTCCGATGCATTGATAAAAAGCTGTTCGCCCTCATAGAAAAGTTCCTTGGCCTTTTCTTCCCAGGCAAGTCTTTCCCGTTCCAGTTCAGCAAAAGCAATTCTCCAGGTTTCCTGTCCTTCAAAATAAAGTTCCCTGCTGTCCCGTTCCCATTCCATGCGGCGTACAATAAAGCGTTCTTCCGCTTCGGCCCATGCTTTTAATCCCCGTTCAAACTGTTCCTGGAAAGCGATTAGCCATTCTTCTCCCAAAAGGGCAAGATCCCCGGTTCCGGCCATAGCTGCTTCGATCCTTTCTTCCAGAGCTTCAATTCCGGCAGCACAGGCATTTTCCGCATCCCTAATCAGACGGGAACTGATGGCGGAAGCGCTTTCGCTTTCGCTATGTTTCCGCAGACTCCAAATATCGCCGGTACGGCGGGCGACAAAAAGCCGTTCTTCACGTGCAAGAAGCGCTTCGAATTCTGCCTGTCTGCTTAAAAGCGATTGATTAATAACCTCCTTAAGATAATCTTCAAATCCTGCCCTGCCGGAATCATCAATATAAAGAAGTAATTCGGGAAAAGCCGCTGTTAACGTAATACGGTAACTGCTCAGTTCCGATTCGCCGGTAAAACTTATGAGTTGATTCCAAAGCGCACGATCTTCTTCTACACTGCGGCCTTCCCAGGGACGGACGCTTTCCGGGTCTCCGGTTTCGCCGTAAATGATGTTTCCTTCTGCATTGGTATGATACGCATACAGACGATTGGCAAGATCTACAGCTTCTTCCATTGTATTTATTGAACGTCCTGAATCGTTTCCAAAAAAACGAAGGAAAAGCCATTGCGCAAAACGCTTTTCCAGTTCTTCTTCGGACCAGCGTACAAGGTTACGGCTTAATTCTTCCGATAATTCAGGGGTATCGTGCAATTCCAGCGCCGTTCTTTCCCAAACAGCAATTGCAAACCCAATACCCCTTCTGGCTTCTCTTATCCACGACAGGGGATCCAGTTCACGATCGGCCCTGTCGAAATGGTATTCAAATACTTTTTTGTCAAAACCTCTCGGTTCGTCAAAAGTTTGAGCAAAAATATTTATGCAAAGAAAAAAATTGAAAAGAAATAACAAGATGCATCTTGTTGACGGGAATGATTTGGCAGCCATGGGAGGCCTCTGAATAACTTGATGCTGCCCGCAAACACGGGCTTCTTACCCACGCAGAAATTGCCTTCTGAAGAAATAATAAATTATTTATTGATAATTGCAAGAAAAAAACGACAAATTCGATAAAAATATGACAAATGTCATAAAGCCTGCACTAAATAAAGCAAAGGGGTAACCTAAGAGACACTATTCTAACCATTTTTTTTCCATAGAAAGGGCAAGCAACCCTGACAGCTATTAATCAAGGTATTTTTTGGATATTTTATCCAAAGAATGCTCAAAAGTAACAGAAATATCATGTGCAAAGCTTTTTATTGACTCTTTTATCTCGTAGCTTGGGATAATTTCAGGTTTAAACAGCTCATAAACTCCAATTCCGAAACAATTTGCCAGTTTTACCAGCGTTAAAGACGATACCCAGCTCTTCCCTGTCTCAATATCCGCCAAAAAATTGGTAGAAATCTCAATTTTTTCCGCTAATTTAACCTGCGACCAGCCCCTAAGACCCCGGTAATGCTTGATATTTGAACTTAAAATCCGCCTTAATTTGGCTTCTTCCATACTTAAAAAAATTCTAATCAATTGCTTGATCTAATTTCAAATGGGTATTAGTATATTATTACCAGTGGTATTATCATGGTATATAAAAATAACTTAATTCAAGAGGTAAAAACTATGGAAAACAAAAATAAAGTAATCGAATTTGTAAAAACAGGAGCAAAGGTGGTTGGACTTGGGGTTTTGCTGGGCATGGCGGTTCCGGGTTGCGACAACGGAAGTACATCTTCCGGAGGCACCGAAGTAACACCGGAGGAAATAGTAGATTTCAACACGCGTGTAACGGATATAACTTATGCAAGAAGCGAAGTTGAAGGCAAAAATCCGAATCAAATCGCATGGGGTAAGATGGCTCAACTTGAAGCACAAAGTAAAATTATAGCGAAGCAATATGCGTTGTGGGAACAGGAGTTACGTACCTTACCGCCTACTGCGGACACAGCGAAGCAAATCGCGTTTGCACAGTACGTTCAAAGTCAGCAAGCGAGTTATCAGTATAGTTGTCGAACAAGCACGGCGTCGGGGTTGCTTAATACGAACCTATATAATGGTTTTGTTAATCTTAAAACAAATTTAATTCCATCAGGAGAACAAGCAAAATTCGAAGGAATGTTTAGTGTATTTCGAACGGCACATCATTTAAATCAGCGTGAAGAATATTTCAATCCCAGCGTTAAGGCTACTGATGAAAGTGGCATGAATACCGCTTGCAATAACTTGATATCTGAGGGCGGTCCAACCATTCCCGTCCCACAACGCACACATGAGAGCGTAAGTGCAGCCATACCGACAATTAACACTATGTTCCGTGACGCGTTGGAGATGGGAATTTCTTCCGGTAAGCCGATTATGTTGGATAATTTGGTTCAGCAAATAGAAGACCATACACAATTCTGGGCATGGAAAGATGATATTTACGACCGTTGGGGAATGATATTAAACACCCCACAACCACCGCGAATGGTAACCCCGCGAACCGCCGAAGCGACAACATTAACACGATGAAAAAAAGAACTGCATTAGCATTAGGCACACGCAACGGCAGCAGCTGCTAAAACTCCATAGTGGTGTTATTAACGATCCACACCATATTTAGTGTGTTAATTTCACGCAACGACAGTTGACGTTACACTCCAGGATAAATCCAGTTTCATGTGTTGGTTACTTTTCAGTTCGGAGAGGGAAAATTTCTTGTATTTGCTTTCGGCTGGGTAAACGATAAATCGGACTAAGCCGTACATTGTATCTATATTGTCATATTCGTAGATAAAATAGTCGGCTGTTCCGGTGTGGTAATGCAAACAAATTGACGGGGTTTTTAAAAATGATGATTCCCCTAATTTTGGAATAGTCGGCACGAGTTTGTAAAGCTGATCTATTTCATCCGAATATGCGTCGAAGTATTGAAGGATGTGTTCAAGCTGAACCGGAGGTATGATCTTTGAAACAATCGGTGGTACCGGAGACAACAGCTTAATGTAATTCTGGCGTTCAAAAGGTGAATAATCAACCAAGCCTTGTATGTTCCTTGCCTTGTAGTATGCCCCAGACGCTTTCCATTCTTCGGGTGTCGGCGAAAGCCCTGCCGTTACCGGATTTTGGTCTATGTAGGTCATAATAAAATTGTATTCCTGTGCATCTTTTATTGCCCTTGCAAAATATCTATTGCCCCACAAGTGGTCTGTCGATCCGTGTATACGGTTCCAGCGTTTGGCTGAATTAACTTTAATCCAATGCATAATGACGCTTAATGAACTTCTATTGTCAGGAATAATAAGTAAATGGATATGAGTAGGCATTAAACAAAAATTAACGAGCCGGAACCGAAATTTATCTTTTGCATTTTGCAATGTCATTAACATTATTTTTCTTCCAAGCTTGTTTTCAAAAATACGGATTTTGTCATTCGTCCGAGAAGTAACATGATACGCTGCACCAGTAATAAATTCACGCTTTTTATACAACAGTATTCCCCCATCAATACAAATAAGGGGTTTATTATGCACTGTGCTTGTATTGTTAGGGAAATATTTTAATTAATTTTAATGACAGGAAAGTATCTTTATAAACTACTCTAAATAACTACGGGATTTTGGCAGCTGCTGCCGTTGCGTGTACTCTGCCGTTGCGTGTACTGGAACGATTATGTTTGCCATTATATTCGTGTAATTCGTGGTATAACAGCGGACAAAATGATCAAAAATGTTAATTTTTGTTTCGTTTTTATGGTATAATAAATCACCATGAACTCACAAGAGATTAAACAGATTCTTGGCGGCTTAGGCACGGACATATGCGGAATAGCTTCGATAGACAGGTTTACCGGAGCACCGCAAGGGTTTCATCCCGCCGATACATTACCGTCGTGTAAATCGGTAATTGTATTCGGCAAAAAATTCCTGGAAGGGACGCTGGAATGCAATAATACCGTCCCCTATACCATTGTAAGAAATATGCTTTCGCATATCCTGGATAACATAGCACTCGAATTTTGCTATATTATGGAAAGCAAAAATATTGTTGCTGTACCGACAGGGACAATAGGCCCAACACTGCACGATAAAAAAACCGGCAGGTTTCGCAATGTTATTTCGGTAAAACATTCGGCGGTATTGGCAGGCCTTGGCTACATTGGAAAAAATACATTGCTGATTACGCCCGAATACGGAAACATGGTCTGGCTTTCCTCTGTTTTGGTAAACATTGAACTGGAACCCGATAAAATACTGAACGACAAATGTCCCGAAAATTGCATTAATTGCATTGATAATTGTCCTGTAGACGCATTAAAGCATGACAACCCTGAAATGGATCAGATAAAATGCGTTAATCATGCGTTCCATACAAACGAAGGCGAAGATTTTTACTTTAAGTGCCATACGTGCAGGACAATATGCCCAAAATGCCGGGGAAACAAATTATAAAAATATCCGGCATTAAAACGACTTGGCAAACGCCGCAACAATTTTTTCTTCCAGTTCGGGTATGCTTCCCTGCGCCTTGGCGCCTGCTGCGTTTTTATGGCCGCCGCCGCCGAATTGTCCGGCAATGGCGGCAACATCAATACGGCCGCGGGAACGGAAACCTATTGAACATTCCGTACTGTTTTCCTGCCGTATCAACGCAATAGCTTCAACACCTTCAACAGACAGAAGAAGCTGGTAGAGTACATCGGAATCCCTGCTTTCAAAACCGTAACGTTTCGATTCTTCCGGAGTTTCAAAGGATACAAGAAGTTTCCCATCAAAGTAGGATTTGGTTCTGTTCAGATAGCTACCCATAAGAAGCCGGGAATTGAGCGATTTTCCCCCATTAATAATGTTATAAATCTTTTTAGGGCTGGCCCCTGCGGCAGCAAGCCGTGCGGCAGTAAAAAACGTTTCCGCACATGGTTCGTCCAGGTGGCGGAAAAAACCGGTGTCTGTACAAAGGCCAAAAAGAAGAAGTTCGGCTTCGTTTGCATTTGGTTCAAACCCCAAAGCACGGAATATTTTTTCCGTCATAAACGTAACAGACGGCGCAAGCGGGTCAAGGAATATCACCTCTCCGCTGGGGTTGCCCAATGCGTGATGATCCACTACGGCAGTGGGTAACCCGTCTATGGGAAGATCCCCAACCCTGTCACGGATAGAACAGTCCATAATAAAAACCTTTAGTCCTTCCCGATTTGCAGGAAAGGGAAGAAAGTATTTTTCAAATGGTTTTAATTCATTTCTTTTAAAAGGACCGGCCGAGCAGGGAACGGCTTTTTTCCCCATACGCTCCAGCAGGGAACAAAGGGCCAATTGGCTACCCACGCAATCACCGTCGGGTTCTTCATGCCCTGCAACAACAAAACTTGTTCCGTTTTTAATAAAATCAACTAATGCTTTTGGCACATCCACCATAACATAGCTTAATACTAAAACGGCTAAACTGTCAGTAGCTTAAATTGCCGCCCTTGCTTTTCTGCGCCTTTTCCGCTTACCCGTGGACGGCCGTCCTGAATATACACATTTATTTCGGTTCTAAAACCATAATCGGCAAGGTAAATACCCGGTTCCAGAGAAAAGCAGGAACCTTCCAAAATACAACGGGTGTCGGGGAATTCAAATGAATCAATATTAACGCCCGATCCGTGAACTTCCGTATCAATACCATGGCCGGTTCTGTGCTTTATTGCCTGTCCATAGCCTTTTTTACAAAGCAGGGAACGGCAAAGGGCATCGAGTTTTGCGCCGGTTAACGTTTCGCCGGATTTTTTCCTCTCTGTAAAAGAACCACAGAGAAAATCAAGAACTGCTTCCCGTATTTCCGCTAAATCTGCAAAAACCTTTTCGGCACCGCTTTCCGCCTTTTTTCCGTAAACTCCCGCCCAGGCAATGTCCGCATAAATCGAACCGGGCAGCCGTTCTTTGGCCCAGAGGTCCAGTTGTATAATATCCCCTTCTCTGATTACTTTGCCTTTGCCGGTAAAATCATAATGAGGATTTGTACAATTGATCCCGGAAGCTGCCTGCGGAGGATGATCTCGCTCCATATTCTGCCGGACAAATTCATCTTCCATAAGATCACGGAGATCCCCTTCGTAAAGAGTTTTGCCTGCACCGTAGGAAGAACGTACAAAGTCCCAAACCGTTTCTATAATGCCGTAAAGGACGGCGGCTGAACGTTCATGGGAAGCGATTTCTTCCTTATCTAAAAGACCTTTAAAACGCTGAATCAGACAATCGGCAGAAACAAGCTTAATTCCCGCTCCCGAAAGAGCGCAATAGGTTCCTGCATCCAAAAAGGAAACAGCAGTAATGCTTTCCGACATATGAACAGCTATGGTTTTTCCCGCAAGGCAGCTTAAGTATTTTTGCAGTTCGTCCCTGCCTGCATAACATTGCTTCTTTCCCGGAAGATTGTCCAGATGATCCGCTTCTATGGCATGAACAACAGCCAAAGGCTCACCTGCAGCAGGGACAAAATAAAACCAAAAGCGGGAATTGGTAAGGGTTTTGGGACGGCGGAGAATTTCGTCAGACAGAGGATCTCTGTGCCGGAAGTTACAAAAAAACCATCCGTCAAGATCTTCTTCACGGATGGCTTTCTGGATTTTATCTAAAAAGCTATTATTGCTCTTCGCTGAAACCAAGGTCTATGCCTTCAACATTCTGAAAGCGATCGTCAATGTTTACATTGGATTGAATTACTCCCCAGGTTATATGGCTTTGTCTTTTAGCCACATAGAGCCGTACCCCGTAAAAAGCCCCTTCCTTGTAAAAAACAGACATGCAAGGCCAGGTAGGCCCATCGCCAAGCTGTACCAGGTCAGCTTTTCTGACAGTAAACTTGAACCATTCATAGGGAATATAAGCCCGGCCAAGAGAATTGTTTCCTTTACGGAACAAGACTACATAACCCAGGCGGTATGGGTATACTTTCTCTATTGGAACGTTAATATAGTACAGATCTGATGTATTTGCCGGCCCCCAGCGGTCTTCCATGGTACTGCCGCCGGCCTGTTGCGCATCAACAGTCGGAGTACTGAGTACCATAAAACCGGTAAAAACCAAAAGACCCGCAAAAACGCTTAAAAAAACCAGTTTTCTCTTCATAATCAAGTTCCTCCTTGTTTCTTGTTTTCCTTCCTCCCTGAAAGAAAACGACCACTAATAATTATACTATAAACAGTCAAGGCTTGCAAGCATTATTGCTTTTATTGTATGTTTGCGATTTTCAGCCTCGTCCCAGGCCCGGCTCAAAGGACCGTCAATTACATCCGCCGTTACTTCTTCTCCCTTAACCGCCGGCAGACAGTGCAAGAAGATCGTATCGGCCCTGCCCGTTTTTGCCATAAGTGTGGGATTAACCTGGTATGGGCTTAACAAAGCTATCCTTTCTGCCTTTTTATCTTCTTCTCCCATAGAAGTCCATACATCGGTATATATCGCATCTGAACCGGTTACTTCGCTCAAATCATCCGTAACACGAATCTTCGCTCCGGATCCGGCAGAAATGGGGGCGCATAGTTCGATTAATTCCCAGTCAGGGTTCAACGCCGGGGGGGTAATAATGGTAAAATGAACGCCCATCTTTGAACAAATTACCATGAGAGACCGGGCTACATTATTACGGCCGTCTCCAACAAAACAGAGTTTTTTCCCTTTACAATCGCCGAAGCTTTCCTCCAGTGTCATAATATCCGCCAGAACCTGGGTTGGGTGAAAGCTATCCGTCAAGCCATTATAGACCGGCACACCGGAACAGGAAGCCAGCGTTTCGACGGTCGATTGTTTAAAACCCCGGAACTGTATAGCAGAAAACATACGGCCCAGTACCCGTGCGGTATCTTCAACAGACTCCTTGGCGCCCAATTGAATATCGACAGTGGACAGGAATACCGGGTGGCCTCCTTCTTCCCCAAAGGCAGTTTCAAAAGCACACCGCGTACGGGTAGAACGCTTTTCAAAGAGGAGTGCCAGGGTTTTTCCGGTAAAACGCTGCTTACACGACCCTTTTTCCGCCTTTACCTGTTTTGAAAGCTCAAGCAGAAAACGGATTTCTTCAGCTTCATAATCGAGCAAAGTTAAAAGTGAACGGCCTTTAAAGGCGTCTTTATTTATGGATGAATTCATAACTTATAATACCATGTCCTGGTAAATCCGTTCAATATCGTAGCCCCATAACCAACAATATTTAATTCTACCACCAGCTTAAGACTATACCCAAGAAAAGAATTATACTATATTCTGAAGTAGCAGTATGATTCAGTTGATCTTTTCCCTGCGTTTTCAGTCTCAGCTCCGTCGTACCAGGTCAAAATTGCTTATAGGTCTGGAAAAATCCATTGTCGAAGCGATAGAGAGTTACGCCGGCAAAGTAAAAATAGAAAACAAGTTGATTTATGCAACATTTAACAGCAATACCATCGGTTTTTGGCTTGATATATTGTGCCTTCTGGAAACTATAAAAAACACTCTGGACAAAGACTCATCGGAACTGTACGGACATATCTGTATTATTGGGGAAGACATAAACGAATTGGATATCCCCCTTCTGGTCAGAACCCTTCCATCCAATCTTTGGGGAACAGGAATATGGTGCGCTCCGGGTATTAACGAAGCCCTGCAATCATTTATCGACTTCGATGCGGCACTGTCCGATGACGAGCTTACCAGGGGATACTCCCAGGTTCGTGTTATCAGAGAGTTGGGAGATTCTTCAGAGGTGCAAACCAGGGAAAAGAACAATTCCGAAAAAATCCGTTCATATCTTAAACAGGGAACCAGTCAGAACTCAATAATAGTCGGAGATGAGCGGATTGGTAAATTGGAAGGATTATACCGGTATTGTGAAGAACAGATGAAGGGGTTTCCGCCCCTTCTTGTCCGTTTTAAAACAGAGAAAAATTCCATAACCTGTTTTACCGATTCTTTTTCACCGGAAATAAGAGAACAGATTCCGGAAGAAGAACTTAAAAACCTGAACAACACATATAATATTCTTTTTCAGGAACGTCTCCGTGATGAACTTTCTGAATTTACCATAAAGCGCGGACACTACTTCTTTTCCAGACTGGTGGAAGCATACAAAAAAGCAGCTGAAAAAAAATCTGTTAAACCCGTAATTATCCTGGAAAACATTCAGGATGCGGATCCAACAGCACGATTAATTATTGCAGATATCCATTTATCGTCTCCGGTCAAGGAACGTGTAAGGCTTTACGGGACAGCAACCAAATTAAAAGCACTGGAAACATGGGAGGAACTTTTTCCCAGAATTGTTAAATTTACACCGGAAAAAATCAAATCCCACAGCAAACCGGTTCTGCCGCGTGATCTGTGGGAAATGGGATACTGCTGCGATCTTTTAAAACGTTATTTTCCGTCTTTCCTTATTCCGCAATTGTTACAGGAGGAAGGCAAAAATTCCGCAATGATAGAAAAATCAATGACTCTTCTTTCCTGTCTGCAATCTGCCGGACAGATTGAATTTACGGACAAAGCCAAAGAAATTCTTGGGGACGAAGCAGAGGCAGTGCGTGCATTGGTACAGCGCCGCCTTCTGGACTGGGTTAAGGATTTCCGGTTAAAACCATGCTTCCCTCTCCTTTCCGCACTGGCAGATCTTGGTTTCCAGGGAGACGATAATCTTATTCTTGATTCAATTTCCGCAGATTTGATAAACGGTACCTATAAGAACATTGATAAAGCATTAGAAGAAGATACTTTTTGTTCCATTACAGGAAAGGATAAAGCATTTGTTTCGATCGTTAAAACTCAGAAGGCTTTAAGCTGCGGAACCCGTGAAGATATTATCGAGGCTTTTAAAGATGCCCTTCCCGGCAATTTAATGTCTCCCGTTATTCAATCCAGAATGTTTACGAATTCTGCTTCGTATTATTTGGGTGTCTGTGACACTCATTCAGCAGCCGATTCGGTAAAAGAAGGCATGCTTCTTACCCAAAATGAAAACTCCGGCAAAGGGCTCGCCAGGATTTACCGGCTCTTTTCTTTGGTGGAATTTACCAATCAGCATCTTTCCGATGCTATTGATTATTTTTCCTTTGCCATTGAACATGCGGAAAAAGAAGGCGATCTGACCGAACTGGGAATCTCTTCATATTATGCTGCAGTAACTCATTTTATCTTTGGAAATATTTCAAAGGCTAAACACCTTGTACTGAACGCCAGAAAAGCAGCTTTGGAAGCAATACTTCCCGAATGGGCAGACCGAAGCCGTTTTTTGGAAGGCCGTCTTTATTTTGAAACAGGGCTTTATCAGGCAGCCTTTGATATTTTCAGCGAATTGCGAACAAATTATCTTGGAAGCGGTTCTGCGGATTTTATTCAAACAGTAGATGCCTGGATATTCCGGTCAAATATATATCTAAATAACAAACAAAAAAGCACAGGACTCAAAGGGCCGGATGCACAGATGTTTATTGCAGAAGCTGCATTAATTAATGGGGATTATCAGAAAACCCTGGAACTGGTCAAAAAGATGGAACAGACAGAACTGGAAGAACGGTTTGTTTTTATTGAACAGCCCGATTGGCGCAGCGGCTTTAACCAATGCGAACTTTTAATCTTTTCTCAGCGTGATCTTTGGAACAGGATGATTCATACATTCAAGGCTTTGGCGCTGTGTAACTTAAATACACAGAAAGCAAACTCCGGCGATAACGACGAGGCTGTCCGTGAAATGCAGCATATTATCCGCAGCGACCTTCCCGAAACAGATCCAAATGATGCTTTTTACTTTTATTCATATTACCGCATTCTTAAACTCGCAGAAGCGCCGGATGTAGATATGAATACCGCAATCAGCATTGCATTTAAACGGCTCCAGAAACGGGCCAGCCGTATTGATGACAACGAAACCAAGCGGACATTTCTTTTTACCCATTACTGGAACAGTTCTCTGGCGGCGGCGGCAAAAGAACACAAATTAATCTGAAACCGTTCCAAACTCTGTATTCTTTTTTATAGAACAAACTTATCTGAACAGCAGCTTTGTCGGATCCAGAACTGTGCCGTTTTTCCTCAATTCAAAATGAAGGTGCGGTCCTGTTGACTGACCGGTAGTGCCAACCTTGCCGATAACAGTGCTTGTAGTAACATGACTGTGGCGCTGAATTGAAATTGCACTCAAGTGTCCGTAGAGGCTTGCCCAATTATTGTCATGAGCAATAACAATATAGTTGCCAAAGACCGGATCGTTTCCCAATTCCGTTACCCTTCCTTCCCGGGTTGCATATACTTCTGTTCCAATGGGTGCGGCAAGGTCTACTCCGTTGTGAAAATGAGGTTTACCGGTAAAAGGGTTCGGCCTCATCCCGAAAGAACTGGAAATTCTGTAATTCCGCAGGGGAAAACGGAAACCGCGGTTTAAAAAGAAACTTCGTTCGGTGGGGTTAAAATCTTCTCCGGGAAAAAATAGAAAGCGAAGCGAATTTCCTCCGGAACGGACAGTAATAATCTCTCCGCCTTCCGTTTCCCTGGACAGAGAAAGAAGGCGTTCAAGGTCGTTTGCCGGATTTTCAGGAATGTACAATCCGGGAATGGTGGGGAGCAGTATTGGGCCGCTGAACGACTCTGGATGATTTATCCTGTTCAGCGTAACAAGGGCGGAATACGGAATATTACACCTGGCGGAAAGCCGGAAAACGTCTTCATCATTTTTAGGGGTATATGAATAAATCTGTAACAGTGAATAAATATCATGATTGTTTTGATTTTGCCCGAAAAGACGACGGCGGGCTGTTTCTACATCTGCCAGGTACTGTTTAAAAACAGTATCCCGTGTGTTCAGATTCCCAATTACAGGTAATGTGTTATGTGCAGGCAGACTATCCTGAGCCTCCACATTTCTACAGAGTAAAGACATCCATAGAAATATGAGGAACAGAATAATCGAAAAAAAAGTTCGTGTAATTACTTGCGTGATCTAGCCCTGGGCTATAGCTTCCGTAGGACATGTTGCCGCACAAGCGCCGCAATCCGTACATTTGGCCGGATCGATCCAGCGGGCATTGTCTTTTTCGGAAATAGCTTCCACCGGGCATTCGCTGTCGCAGGAACCGCAATTAACACAGGCGTCAGTGATTTTATAAGCCATTTTACACCTCTTCTTTTAAAATTTTCACTTTAGTTGAGCTTGTTCCAAAAACTGAAGTTTTGGAACAGCCTCAGTTTACTATATTATCGGCACGATTTCAAGCAAGAATTTCTTTTAAAGCTTTTTCCTGCGCCGCAATAACTCTATCGCAAAAGGCATCAAATTCAGGGTCTTCAACCTGAAGTTCAGGATGAGCCAAAATATAGGCTATTGTTTCCCGAATTCCCTGGTCAAAGCGTATTGTTGCACAAAAATCCGGTACAAGGGTTTTAAGTTTGGTATTGTCAAACACCACCGAAACAGCCTTATCCCCTATTAGCCCTCCCGTAAAATCATAATCGGGCCCGGCTTTGGCAAGAAATTCACTTGAAACATGAATCGCTTTAAGGGGTTTCTCCAATGCATCGGCAATAGCCTTGTAAATCTGATTCCAGCAGAGTGTTTCATCAGTAGTGATCTGCACCGATTCTCCAATGGCATGGATATTTCCAACAAGTCCGGTAAATCCACAGGCAAAGTCGGCGGAACTTGTCATCGTCCACAGGCTGGTACCGTCTCCATGGATGATTATGGTTTTGCCATCAATAATTCGTTTTATTACCTGCCAAAATCCCTTTGCCCCATGAGCGCCAAGAGGAACCCTGCGTTCGTCGTAGGTATGACTTGGCCGTACAATGGTAATGGGAAAACCTTCTTCACGGTACATTTTAAGCAGCAATTCTTCACAGGCAATTTTTTGCCGGGAATATTCCCAGTAAGGATTTGCAAGAGGAGTACTTTCGGTAATCCTGTAATGCGCCAATGGCTTTTGATAAGCAGAAGCTGAACTGATAAAGATGTATTGCCGGGTTTTTTCCCTAAAAAGCCTGTAATCCCTCTGTACGTCCTCCGGCTTAAAAGCAATAAAATCCGCTACAGCGTCAAATTCCAGGCCTGCGATTTTTGCCGTTACATCCGCTTCGTTGGAAATATCGCAAATAATCTGGTTGAGCTTTCCGGGACCTTTTGGCGCCCGCCATGATTCGGAAGAACGGTTTCCCCGGTTAAGAAGCGTAAGTTCCCAGCCCAGTTCCAAAGCTCTCCTGCTTATGGCGGCACTGATTATACCGGTTCCGCCTATAATAAGTATTTTCATGTTTTAATATTATCTAAGTATAAGGTAAAGTACCATAGCTACAATTGCCAATCCCAATAACGCTACAATGTACACCCATAACGGAAGTTTTCCTGCCGCAAACAAAGAAGGTTTTTGTGATTTAAGCTGAGCCTGCTTCTGTTCAGGAGTACAATAGCCGCAAACCGGACAGCCTTTTACAAAATTTACTTCCTCTCCGGTATAACCGCACTGGGGACAACGTATAAAAGCAAAAAACCTGCCGCATTTCGGGCAGCGGTCGGAATTACGTTTTACTTCGGTTCCGCAGTTATCACAGAAAAAACGTGCGGGCATGTATCACCTGAGGCTGATCCAAAATGTCAGATTTTGGATCAGCTGCCTTAGATTTATGGGAAAAACCGGTCAAAGCCGGTTTTTCCAAAGCTATTTTCAAAACTAACAGAGTTTTGAAAATAGCTTAACCGGCAGCTTTTTCTGATACCGGGCAAGAACCGCCTGAAGCAGCCGAAGCGGGACATGCCGCGCAAGCAGGTTTTGCCTCACCCGATTCAGATTTATCAGCGGGTTTTTCAGTTGCTTTTGACGAATGCTTCTTTGAATTATCAGCTCTTTTATCATTTACATAAAAGCCGGAACCCTTAAAAATAACCCCGCTGCCGCCATTAATCAAACGGCGTATTTCTTTTCCGCATTGAGGACAGTCCGAAAAGGGCGCATCACTCATACTTTGAAAAGCTTCAAAATTGTGTCCGCAGCTCTTGCATTCATATTCGTAAGTAGGCATGCACACGCCGCCTCCTCGCGGCGAACTATAATAATTTCCTTGCGCTCGAGGGCCGAAGACCCTCATGCTTTTAGTATATCGAGATGGTATTAAAAAGTAAAGCAATGTCCTTTCCGCTCAGCGTACCGGTCTGAAGGACAAGGGCATTGCCGTCCTGGGCGGGATTCCCGGAAAAAAATGCCTTTGCCAGCGTTTCCATTTCTTTATGTTCACTGAAATCTGCCAAAGCTATTCCTATTCTTGCCATTGTAAAGATCCTGACAAGCGCTGCTGCCTGGGTGCTTGTGGGTGTTTCAAAACGCAGGATAGCATTGTATTGGGTTTCTTCAGTTGCTTTACCGCTGCTTTCCTTATATACAGCAAATAAAAAACGATCCGCAGGAATTTCAACCGGAATACCAAAGGCGGCGACAAGCCTGTTTATTGCCGGGGAAGGATCGTTCATCCAGCCTGAAAGAACCGAGCCTTTTTGCATGGCCGGAAGCGTTTCGGGAATCCTGGCGCCGGGAGGACGTACAAAGGGATCGGCGTCCGAAAGATAGGCAGCCCTGGAGTTAATGCTGACCGAAAGCATGGAACGTGCAGAATACCAATAAGGCATACCTGATGCGGAAGTCTTTTTTTCCCAGTCTTTACTGGCGCTGAAGAAAAGCCCTCCGCTTACACTGGGAAATTTTCCCGCAGCCGCAGCGTAGAAGTGCCGTTCCCCGGGCTTCTGAAAAACCGCAAGGATAAGCTCATCACTCATATCAAGGAAATCTTTTATTTCTGCACCGCTCATGCCGCCTAAAACAAGGGAATCCAGTATGGGCCGCACGGACTGAACATCTGCCATCAGGTAAAGCGGTGCTCCTTCGGGCATTAAGCCAAACCCGCTGCGACCTTGATAAAATGTTTCGGGTTTCGGTGCAGATGCGCAGGAAGCCAACAGTAAAAAAAGCGTTAGAAGGCAAAACGCACATTTTAATTTTTTATGATTTTGACCAGCCACTTTTTATCTCCCGTATCATATTCGATCATTCCGTCTGTCTCGCCCCATTCCACGGCAACCGCCAGCGTTTCGGCAGCGATATAGTCGGAATAAACTTCCCAGCATTGCCTTTGCCCCGGCGATCCGTAAATACACAGAACTATGCGGTCTGTTACTTCCAGACCGGTTTCCTTCCGTGCATTTTGTACAATGCGAATCAAATCCCGTGCCTCACCTTCCATTAAAAGTTCGCCGCTAATTTCCGTATCAAGGGCTACTGTAAGGGTTCCTTCATTAAGTACCCGGAGCTTTGCCTTTTCGATGCGGCGTATGTCGAGTTTTTCCGCATTAAGTTCTACACTTTGTCCATTGTCAAGCGTAATGGAATGTTTTTCCCCATCAAGTATTTTTTTTATTTCGTCCTTGCCTAAAGCCTCTATTTTTTGCGCCGCATTTTTCATTTCTTTTCCAAGCTCTTTTCCCAACACCCGGAAATTTGCCTTTGCTTCGTATGTTACAAGGTCTTCTTCGTTGTCACGAAAAAACACGTTCTTAACGTTAAGTTCATCCCGTATACTGTCTTCCATTTCTTCCAGGGCTTTTCGTTCGTCATTGTTTCTGGTAACCAGTTCCACCATATTAAGGGGCTGGCGAACTTTGACGTTGTACTGAGCCCGCAGCGCCCGTCCCATGGATACGGCATGCAGCACGGAAGCCATTTTGAATTCAAGGTTTCTGTCCCGCCTGTTTTCACGGGGCTCCGGAAAATCGGCAAGATGAACCGATATGGGATCGGAATCCAGTTTCAGGTTTTGCCAGATTGCATCGGTGGTAAAGGGCATAAAAGGAGATGCCACGGTAACAAGAGTTTTTAGTACATCGTAGAGGGCGCCGTAAGCATCGGTTTTGTCGCTGTCGGTTCCGGCAGAAGTTCCTGCATCAGCAGAACTGTCGGGAGCACCGGCGGCTTTCCAGAAGCGGCGGCGTGAACGGCGAATGTACCAGTTGTTAAGGTTGTCTATAAATTCAAGTATAGGATCTACAGCCCGTGAAAGATCGTACGATTCCAGCGCGTTTCCGGTTTTTTCAACAAGGTTTTCTGCTTCCGAAAGTATCCATCTGTCCAGCGGATTGGATGGATTTTCCGGTGCGCCTTTTACATCAATCTTGTCTATGTTTGCGTAGGTAACAAAGAAACTGTACGCATTCCACAGCGGAATGATGATGCTCTTCATCACTTCCTTAACACCTTCGTCGCTGTAACGGAGGTCATCGGCTTTTACTACTGCCGAATGGATAAGGAAGAGCCGCAGGGCATCCGCTCCAAAGGTATTAACCACTTCCATAGGATCGGTATAATTCTTCAGGCTTTTGCTCATCTTCTTGCCGTCAGCAGCAAGTACCAGGCCGTTTACAATGCAGTTTTTAAACGCCGGTTTTTTATGAAGCGCCGCAGCCAGGACGGTGAGTGTATAAAACCAGCCCCTGGTTTGATCAAGCCCTTCGCTGATAAAGTCGGCGGGAAAATGATTTTCAAAGAATTCTTTATTTTCAAAAGGATAATGATACTGACCGTAAGGCATGGCTCCCGACTCAAACCAGCAGTCCAGAACTTCCGGTATACGCTTCATGGTACCCTTACACGGTTTGCCGCCATTGTCGCCGGATGTTTTTTCGCAAGGTATGGTAACTTCGTCTACAAAGTGTTTGTGGAGGTCGTCGAGTTGTTTGCCGGAAAGTTTAAAAAGCTCATCCCTTGAGCCAACGCACATTGTTTTACCGCAGTCGTCGCAGCGCCAAATGGGCAGAGGGTTTCCCCAATAACGGTTACGGCTTATGGCCCAGTCACGTGCGCCCTCCAGCCACTTACCAAAACGGCCGGCTTTAATATGTTCGGGTACCCAGTAGATTTGACTGTTTGCATCCAGTATGTCCTGTTTGATTTTTTCTACACTGACAAACCAGGAACCAATAGCACGGTAAATTAAAGGACTGGCGCAACGCCAGCAATGAGGATACGCATGCATAATTTGTTCACGCTTTACCAGTTTACCTTCCAGCTTCAGGCGATCCATGATTGCCTTGTCCGCATCTTTTACAAAGATCCCCTTGTAATCGGAAACTTCTTCGGTAAACCGGCACTCTTCGTCTACAGGGCAAATTACCGGCACGCCGGTACCGCGCAGCACCCGTTCGTCGTCTTCGCCAAAACCGGGAGCGGTCTGAACGACGCCTGTTCCGTCTTCGGTTGAAACAAAATCACCCAAATACGTTTGAAAGGCATTGTCTTTTTCTGCATGGGCAAAGTAAGGAAACATCGGTTCAAATTTAATTCCCTTGAGATCGGCGCCTTTTTTCCGCCAAATAACCTTGTAATCGGAAGG
>WRIB01000037.1 GCA_009782955.1 Treponema sp.
AGATCCTGTGCAAGCGAGGCAGCCTCGCCCAAAAGTTCAAAGCCTACATTTAACAATTTGCCGTCGCGCTGTTCACAAAATACAAATACATCCTTGCTCATTTCTCATTTCCTTTTTAGATGAGCTTGTTCAACTTGACCACTTTAGAAAGCGGTCAGGCAGAACAGCCTCAGATCAAATGGCTTTCGTGCAGCCGCGCCATAATGGCATCCACCGCCTCTGCAGGAGAGAGGCCCTTGAGAAGTGCGCCCTGCGCTTTCGGTTCTTTAGTGAAAGAACGCACAACATTTGTCGGAGAACCTTTCAAGCCAATTGTCTCCGGGTCCAACACATCTGCAAGTGATTCGTAATTCAGTACTTTTATTTCTTTTCTGTCAGCATCGACAATGCCTGAAACCGTCATAAATCTCGGCTCGGCCAATTCCTTAATGGCAGTAAGCAGGCAGGGAAGCTTTACACGCAGCCTGTGGTATCTGTCCTCAAACTGGCGGAGTACAACCAGCGAACCTTCTTCCGGCATAACTTCTTCAGCATAGCTCACCTGCGGAATTCCCAAATGCTCTGCAATTTGAGGACCAACCTGCGCAGTGTCGCCGTCTATCGCCTGCCGTCCGGTAATAACCAGGTCGTATCCGATTTTTTTTAGCGCCGCAGCGATAATGCTGGAAGTCGCCAGTGTATCCGAGCCGCTAAATTGCCGGCCGCTGATAAGCACAGCTTCGTCGCATCCCATGCTAAGCGCTTCGTACAAAGCCATCTCCGCCTGCGGCGGCCCCATTGTAACTACGGTTACGGTACTGCCGGCGATTTTGCCACGCAGCGTCAGTGCAGCTTCAATTCCGCTTTTATCGTCCGGATTGATAATTACGGGAATCCCTGTCCGGATTAACGTATTGGTTTCCGGGTCCATGGTAACTTCGCTGGTGTCGGGTACCTGTTTAATACATACTATGATCTTCATACTTTGTACCCTCACTTTACCTTCAGGGAACCGTAGATTACCATCTTCATAACCTCGCTTGTTCCCTCGTATATCTCGGTAATCTTTGCGTCCCGCATCATGCGTTCAACAGGATATTCCCTGGAAAATCCGTAGCCGCCCATCAGCTGCACACATCCGCGCGTAACATCGTTTGCTACATCGGAAGCGAACAGCTTACACATTGCAGCCTCCGCCGAATAATCACCGCCGCTGTCTTTCAGCATTGCTGCGCGCCAGACAAGTAGCCTTGCCGCATCAATTTTTGTCTGCATTCCGGCAAGGACGAACCTGGTATTCTGAAAAGCGTTAATCGGCTTGCCGAATTGCTTGCGCTCCTTTACATATTTAAAAGCTTCGTTCCAGGCGCCCTGGGCGATACCCACCGCCTGTGCGCCTATGCCAATTCTGCCGCCGTCGAGCGCATGCATTGCAATTTCAAATCCCGTGCCTTCACGGCGCAGCAGGTTTTTTACAGGAACACGCATATTTTCAAAAGCTACGCCGCAATTGGATGCAGCACGTATGCCCATACGTGGTATATTGGCGCTAACGGTAAGGCCCGGCGTTTTCGCATCCACAATAAACGCCGATATACCATCACTGCCCATTGCTGCATCGGTTACGGCGAACACAATAAATGTGTCGGCAAAACCTGAATTTGTGGTAAATACTTTAGCGCCATTAATGATATATTCATTATTTTCCAGTACCGCACTTGTCTGTAAACCGGAAGCGTCACTTCCGGCATTCGGCTCTGTAAGTGAAAAGCAGCCGACTTTTCTGCCGTCGATTAACGGACGGAGGTATTCTTCTTTTTGTTCTTCGTTTCCATAGTCGTATATACACCCACAGCACAGTGATGTATGAACAGAAATAGTTATACCGGTACTTGCGTCAGCTTTGCTGACTTCTTCTATGCACAGTGCATAGGTTAGCGTATCCGCGCCGGCGCCGCCGTATTTTACGGGATAGGGTATGCCAAAAAACCCCAAAGACTGCATTTTTTTTAACAGCTCCATGGAATATGTTTCCGTCTCGTCCATATCATGTGCAAGCGGCCGGATTTCTGTTTCGGCAAAACGCTTAAACAGATCCTGCTGCAATTGATGTGATTTGCTTAATTTAAAATCCACAGCGCTCTCCTTCAAAAAAACCAATGCAAATTGGTCCTGCAAATATATTTAATATTATACATTGCGAAAAGTCAAACTATTTTTTGGTTTTTTCGATCATTCAAAAATCGGGCTTAATACTCCACTGTTCCTACAGTAAGTACCCTTATATATACCCGATAATGTAGTTAATCATAAGTGTCATCATTAAACCGGGACAGTTTTGTATATAATGTTGAACGGTTAATACCTAAAAGTTTCGCAGTTTTTGATTTGTTGCCATTGCATTGTTCCAATGCCTTAAAAATAACATTTTTCTCTGTACTGCTGACTGCATACCTGAAAGAACTGACGTTCATGGATGATGCAGGAATAAACTGTGCATATTCCATCATGTCTTTATAGGTAATGACCGGAGAATCGCATATAATAATAAAACGCTCCATCATGTTTTTTAGTTCCCGGACATTGCCCGGCCAATAATAGTTTTTAAGTATTTCACCGGCATCCGGCGCAATAGACATAACTGTCCGGTTAAAATGTCTGGCATATTCGCCGAGAAAATAGTCAGCCAACAGCAGAACATCTGTCTTGCGTTCCCTTAATGGAGGGACGTGGATATTTACAACATTTAACCGGTAATACAAATCTTCACGGAATTGCTGTTTTCGTATCAGTTCCGGTATATTTGCATTGGACGCTGCAAGGATTTTAATATCCACTTTTTTCTTGCGGGTGCTACCCAAACGTTCAACTTCCTTATCCTGAAGAACACGCAGCAGTTTTGCCTGCATAGACATCGGCATCGAGGTTATTTCATCCAGAAACAGAATGCCGCCGTCTGCCATCTCAAATTTTCCCGGTTTTCCTGCCAGATTAGCGCCGGTAAATGCTCCCTTTTCGTACCCGAATAATTCCGATTCGATCAGTTCATTAGGTAAAGCAGCACAGTTTATTTTTAAAAAATGTGCATTGCTGCGTCCGGAATGCTGCCATAACATCTCTGCAACAACTTCTTTGCCAGTACCGGTTTCCCCGGTTAAAAGAACCGTATCAAACAACGGTGCAATTTTAATAACATTGAAAATTACTTTTGTCATTTCATCCGAATGGTATATAACTTTATCCATTCCAATCGAGTTTTTTAATTGATCTGTCAGATAATTCACTTTAGAACCGACTTTATTGAGCCTGTCCTTTAATGTATCGAGAACTTCGTCGTTCTCCAGCACCAGTTCAGCAAGAGCGCCGACAACTTTACCATCCTCAATAATTGGCAGCCGATTCCCGAATAAATAACCGCGTTTTGTTTTTTGCCATACTCCGATCTCGGATTTTCCTGTTTTACATACATTATCAAGATTGGTATGAGGCAGAATTTTTCGGACTGGCTGATTAAGCACCTTGTATTTCGGCATTTCCAGAAAGGAAGCATAAGCATTGTTTAAATAAACAATCTCGTTTGTAGTATTAATTGCTAAAATTCCGACAGAAAGCATATCAAAACTTCGGAAATCCATATCAATCTCCAAAACAGTTTATATTTTGATTTACTTTTTATTATTAATTACTTTACCAGTATACCGCAATGTGTATAAAAAAACAACAACTGTATAAAAAAACAACACCATTTTCCGGACAGTTTTTGATTTTATTGTCCTAAAACATGCAAACATGCTCTATAATGGGTTGTTTTCTGCAAGATTTCCCTTTTTTCCATATCATAATTACTTGGCATGGTTTTTGCTAATAAAAAAGATGCAATGAAATACTTTGCAAATAAACAGGTTTAAGTAAAGGAGGTAAACGTGAAGGCTGTTGATCTTACATTATCGATCTATGAAGGAATGCCTTGTTTTCCGGTGTCATGGTATCCAAAACCGGTATTTGAGCATGTATTAACGCCGGACAACGATGTAACGAACTCACACCGTTATGCAAGTAAGACGCTTCTGTTCTGTCACGGCGGTACACATCTGGATTCACCCATGCATTTTAACTATTTTGACTGCAAAAAAACGATTGATAAAGTGCCGGTAGATGTACTCGTGGGACAAACTGTTTGGGTACATTTGCCTGACAAGAAAAATCTGGAACCGATTACGAGAGCGGATTTGGAAGAGGCCACAAAAGGTTTAACGCTTAAGGATAAACGGCTCCTTATTACAACGGGTTATACGGACAAAAATTGGGGTAAAGAAGATTACTTTCAGGTATCTCCGTATTTAACCGGAGAATCTGCCGAATGGATGCTGGGAAAGGAAATATGCATGGTGGCCATCGATTTCCAGACAGACAAACCGGGGGATGCCGCATTTCCTGTCCATAACACGCTGTTAAGCAAGGAAGTTTACATCCTGGAGTACATTAACAATGTGGATAAGCTTATTAAAGAAGGGTTTGGAAAAGAATTTTTAATGGTTGTCGGAGCTCTGAAGCTTGAAAACCTGGAAGCCTCGACGGCACGTGTTTTTGGAATACAGTTATAGGAAGAAATACCCTGGTTCAGGGTTGTTGTTATTTTTTTAATTAAAGGGGAAAACGCAATGACATTGGAAGAAGCCAACGCAAAAACGGGAATATCAAAATACCGTGCGTATATGAAACTGATGGGACCTGCATGGCTGGCAGTAGCGATGAATATTGGAGGCGCTACCGTAGCAAACGCGGGTTCATTGGCATCGCGAACCGGATTTACGTATATGTGGGTTTTGATACCCGCAACATTCGTAATCTGCATTGTTTGTATTATGGTTACAAGGGTTACACTGAAAACCGGACTGGGACCAATTTCCGTAGCCCGGACATATCTGGGAGAATGGGCTGCATGGGTAACGGGGATATCCGTATTCATCGTTAACGCAGTTTTTCACACGATTCAATATGCATTGGTGGGCAATATTCTTAAAACGCTCACGGGATTACCAACACAGGCCGGCGCCATTATCGGGTTTGTATTTGTTGTTTTTGTTGTATTAAATCCGGCTACCGGCGACAAGAAAGTACAGGTAATTCAAATGATAATGAAGTGGATGGTAGCTATTCTGATAGCATCTTTTGTACTTATTTTATTCATCGTTCCAATTAACTGGGCAGGCGCATTTAAGGGCTTTATTCCCACGATGAAAGGAACACCGGAAGAACTTGTACTGTTAGCCGGTTTATTGGGTGCCGGTATTGCCATCAATGTACCTTGTATCGGTGCTTATGGCGCAAGACAAAATAAATGGAATTATGACAGAAAATCTCTTAGCGTGTTTGAACTTATTTATTCCAATTTCTGGTTTTTTATGGTTCAGGTAATTATCATTCTTTCTGTTGGTTCCGTATTACACCCTCAGGGTGTTGTTATTATGGGCGCAGGCGCTATGGCAGAGACATTCAGGCCGTTTGCAGGTAACTTCTCGGTTACCCTTCTTTCTCTGGGGCTCATTGGCGCAGTACTCTCCACTATGGCGATGCAGGTTCTTATGTGCGGTTACCTTATTACCGATCTGTTAAAATGGGAAGTTGACTTGAACTCCACAAGATTCAAATCCAGCGAAATAATTGTTACGTTTATTGGACTTATTGGGGTTCTGTCCGGCTGGAACGCATTCAGCGTCAGTACTTACGGCGCCGGTTTTAATCTGACGTTTTTCCCGATTGTAAGTATACTGATGCTGATTATCGGTAACAAAAAAGAAGTTATGAAGGAAGCAAAAATGACCACCGGGCTTAACATAGCCGTGTGTGTCGGCATTTTGCTTTCGCTGACCGCAACAATTAATTATTGGGCCAATATACTGAAGTAGCGGCATTAAAATACGGCGTTATTAACCTTCGTCTTTTCTCTGAAGGTTAATAACGCTGTTAAAACCACAATACTTGTTGTACTGCGGTTTTGCTTTCTTAAGTTCTGCAAAGAGCAGAGGAGGTAAAACCGCAGTACCTTATTCATGGAGGATTACATGTTTGAGGAGTTCGATTTTTATCCGTTAAAGGGACAGCCGTATTTTAACAATGACAAATATTGGATTTCACCATTTAATTTTATTCCGGAAAATCTTGCGGGTTATCCGGAAAAGATCATTATTCATGACTGTACCCTGAGAGACGGGGAACAAACCCCGCGGGTATATTATACCAAACCGGAGCGCGTCAGGATTGCCCGTCAGCTTAATGAACTGGGCGTTGACAGGATAGAAATCGGAATGCCGATTATTTCCGAGGAACTCAGGAACGCAATTAAAGAAGTTATGACTTTAAAACTAAAGTCAAAGGTTGTGGCATTTGCCCGCGCCAACCCGGAAGATGTCCGTCTTAGTGTGGAATGCGGCGTGGAACATATAATTATCGAACACACGGTAAATCCGTATTTATGTAAATATGCCTATAAACTGGACCAGGATCAGCTTTGCCAGCGGGTTCATGATAATGTACTGGCTGCCAAAAAAGCCGGATTGTGGGTTAACTACATGGGCTGGGATTTTTCCCGCACTCCTCTTGAATACAGCCGTAAAGCTTACCAAGCCGCTATTGATGCAGGCGCCTCCGCCATTACGCTGGTGGATACCTTTGCCGTTACGACGCCTAAAGCAATCGGTTATGCTGTTAAACAGTTCAGGGAGTGGTTCCCCGATATAATAATAGAATTCCATGTCCACAACGATTTCGGGCTTGGTATGGCAACTGCTCTGGCTGCCGTAGAAAACGGAGCGACCATTATTCATACCGCTATGAATGCACTGGGCGAACGTACCGGTAATCTGGCAACGGAAGAAGTGGCGACAACATTTGGCATACTGATGGGCGGCCGTACCAATGTCAATCTGGACAAACTGTACGAAACTTCCCGTGTAATCAGTGATATTACCGGTGTTTATCCAAATGTCAATAAAACTGTTTTTGGCAAAAATTGTTTTGCCATTGAATCCGGGGTTGTCAGCCATTATACAAACGCACTTCGCGAGGCCGGGTTTAAACCCATTGCCTATCCATATCTGCCGGAAGTTGTTGGCCGTAAAGAAGACGATTTCCTTATTGGCTCTTTAAGCGGAAAATTGACAATCGAATATTATCTGAACAAAAACAATATCAAAGCAACACCGGAACAACAGGAAGACATATTGGCAGCCGTTAAGGAAGAATGTATTGTTCGCAAGGCATTGCTGCTGGAAGAGGATCTGGTCTCTATCGCAGACAGGGTATTGAACAAATAAACAAACCCGGTTTGTCGGCATCCGCCAGAGACCAACAAGAGGTAAATTATGAAGAGATTGGAAACAGAATACGGCGGACTAAAATTGCGTTCGCCGGTTATTCTGGCTTCTGCCGGTATTACAAAAGCCCATAGTAATGTAGAAAAGGCCGATAAATACGGTGCAGGCGCTGTTGTTTTAAAAACATTGTTTCAGGAACCTTTAATGGCTCGCAGCCCAACCCCCCGTTTTATAATCATCAAACGCGGAGAGAAGGATTATTCATCTGTTACCAATCTGTCTTATGAACAGGGGTACGAACATGGAATTGATCAGTATTGCGGGGAAATACGTTCCTGCAAGGCGGATTTTGAAACAAAAATTATTGCCAGCATTGGCTGCGGTACCCCTGCCAAATGGGAAGAGTGGGCAAAAATGGTCGAAGCGGCGGGAGCAGATGCTATCGAAATGAATTTATCCTGTCCGCACAGTGATTATGTAATGAGCAAACTTGGCCAGATAAATGAATTTGTCAGTGCTATGGTACCTGTGGTTAAGAAAGCCGTGTCAATTCCTGTCTATACCAAATTGACCCCGCAGATTGAAAATCCGGCTGTAACGTCAAAAATAATGGAAGAATCCGGGTCATGCGGCGTAACGGCATTCAGCCGCTGTCTTGGAATGGACATTGATATTGACAACCAGGTACCGGTACTGCACGGCGGATACGGCGGTCATGGCGGGCCATGGGCAATACATTACGCTCTCCGCTGGATATCAGAAATGTATACCAAACTAAAAATCCCAATCAGCGGATGCGGCGGAGTTGTCGAATGGCAGGATATCGTAAAGTATATACTTTCCGGTGCGACAACGGTTCAGGTTTGTTTCCTAATCTACACCTACGGATATTCCATTATAGAAAAACTGAACAACGGTCTTCTTCAGTATATGGAAAAGCATGGTTACGAATCCATTAAAGATTTCAGGGGAACTGTCGTTCCCAGGATCAAAGGTTTGACTCAGGTGGATCGTGATAAAACACGGATTGCAAAAGTGGATCCGGCAATTTGTGTTGGGTGCGGCAGATGTTCGGATATCTGCATCTACAACGGTATTGATTTTGCTGATAAAAAAGCGTCTGTCAATGAAAAGTGCGACGGCTGCGGTTTGTGTCTTTATTTTTGTCCAAAAAAAGCCATTTTATTGGACAAAAAATAATATAGTTTTATCCGGAAACTTCGGTTTCCGGATAGTAATCTGAAATACTCAAGAAGGAAGGCCAGAAATGCCAATCATCAAAGAAAAAGATTTAAATTGGGAACAGGTATCGGATAAACTAAGGATCAAATATCTGCTTAAGCAATATATGCTTGCCAAGGGCGCAGCGGATGTTGGTATTGCCAACTGGCCCATGGGCGAAGCCGGTAAAGTTCATATCCATGAAAATCAGGACGAAGTATACATTGTGTTAAAAGGAAAAGGAAAAGTAATTTTTAATGGTGAAACATACATAGTTGAACCGGGAGATATGATGCATGCTGTCTCCGGAGATCTTCACGCGACCGTGGAAGGGCTTTCAGAAGGCGGAGTAGATTTGTTTTATGCCTTATTGCCTGTGGAACATAAGGATAAATAATGAAACGAAATATGGCTGTGGTAACCAGCGCCGATCATGTGTCTTACCAGCAGTCTGACATTCCGGAGCTTGCTCCGAATCAGGTATTGATTAAAACCAGTTACGCCTCTGTATGCGGCAGCGACTTGCATTTGTATCATGATGTACATCCTTATGTCAAAGCGCCCTGTACTATTGGTCATGAGCTGGCCGGACGGGTTGTTGAAACCGGAACACAGGTTAATGAATTAAAAACAGGTGATCTGGTTGCACCTGAACCTGTGCTTGTTTGCGGCGACTGCGAATATTGTCTTGGCGGCCATTATCATATGTGCAGGAACATTTCTTTTCAGTACCGGAAAGGACAGGCCGGGTTTACCGATTATTTTGTAGTTGACGAGCGATGGGCTCATAAAGTACCTGAATCGGTTGGAGATAAAGCGGCGGCCTTGCTTGAGCCTCTTTCGGTTGCTGTCCATGGTGCAAAAAAGGCCGGAAGCCTGCTTGGCAAAACAGTGGTTATTTACGGTGCAGGCGCCATTGGGACGCTGACGGCTCTTGTATGCCGGCTGGAAGGCGCTTCGAAAATCTGGCTTGTAGATCGTAATGATAACAAGTTAAAAATATCCGCCCGCCTGACAAATGCAGAAAGCATTAACAATATGAATTGCAGTCCGCCGACTGTTATTGCTGAAGCAACCGGCGGAATCGGCTGTGATGCTGCGATTGAATGTACCGGCCATGAGGCCTGTGCAGCGGAAGCGCTTGAATGTGTCCGTAAAATGGGAACCGTTGTACAGATGGGTATCAGCAGCGGAAACTTTACCAATTATCCGTATTCCAAAATACTGCAAAAGGAAATTCGGCTGCAAGGTTCCCAGGGATATTGTTTTGACTTTCAGACCAGTCTTGCTTTACTGGACACAGGCAATGTAGATTTATCATCTTTTATTACACACGATTTTTCATGGGAGGATATTGAAAAAGCTTTTGAGCTTGCTGCAAATCCTCAAACAGACAGCATGAAAATAGTTTTAAAATACTCATAAATGTTTAACAGACTGTACCTGCCGATCTGCTGAAAAGGGGAATTATATGGAAAACTATTATACAAAACAATATTACACGGGAAAAAGCGCCGCCCATAGAAGGGCCGTGTATAAAGGCATGGGTTTTACCGATGAGGATTTATCCCGCCCGCTGGTTGCGGTTGTAAACACATTCAGCGAAGTCTGTCCCGGACATATGCACTTAAACCACCTGGTACGCAGTGTTAAGGACGGTATTTGGCAGGCCGGTGCGACGCCAATGGAATTTTCCACCATATCGCAGTGCGCTACCCAGGTGCTGGGACTGGACGGTATCCGTTATGATCTGCCGGCCAGGGAACTAATCGGCCTGGATATTGAAACTATTGTATGTACACAATTGTTTGACGGGCTTGTCGTTGTTACAACATGCGATAAAACAATTCCCGGTGTTTTTCTGGCTGCCGCCCGGCTCGATATGCCTACCGTTATTGTACCGGGAGGTATTATGGATACCGGGAAAGTAAACGGCTGCGAGATGTCGTTGGCAGATTTGGACGAAAAAGTATTCAGCGGTAAAGCGGCAGGCATGTCCCAGGAAGAAATTGATGTTTGGGAAAACGCTGTTGTTCCGGGATGCGGCGCATGTCCAATCATGGGTACTGCCAATACCATGCAATGCCTTTCGGAAGTATTGGGAGTCTCCTTGCCCGGCTCTGCAACACAGGTTGCCGGTACAGGTCAGCAATGGCGGTTGGCCAAGCAGGCTGGTTATGCAATTGTCAGGTTAATCGGGGCAAATACCAAATTCTCGGATATTGTTACACCGGAAGCCATGAAAAATATGATTACTGCAGGGATGAGTTTCGGAGCCGCTTCCAATTCGGTTCTTCATATGCTGGCGTTGAGTCATGAAATGGGTTACGAGAAAACAATTAATCTGGATACCATTGCGGAGATCAGCGGACGGATACCCTGCATTGTCGATGTTAAGCCTGTTGGTAAATATTTTCTGACAGATCTTCAAAATGCCGGAGGCATACCGGCGGTAATGAATGCCATTCAGGACAAGTTGGATTTAAACTGCATCGGCATATCCGGAAAGACAACCGGTGAAATTGCGGCAATGGGAGGAAAGCCGGCAAATGTTTCGAATGTTCCGGTTGTCCGAGACAAAAACGATCCGGTTATGCCCCAGGGCGGTATTGTCGTATTGCGGGGAAACCTTGCCGGCAGTGCAGTGGTAAGGATGTTCAAACACAGTAAAAACCAATTTGTAGGAAAAGCCCGTGTTTTCGATACTCAGCAGTCTGCAATGGAAGCAGTCGCGCAGGGCAATGTAAAAAAAGGTGATGTATTGGTATTACGTTTTATGGGCCCTCAGGGCGGTCCGGGTATGCCTGATTGTTTCGGCGTTGCCGGCGCTGTTGTCGGGGCCGGACTGGAAGAAGACGTAGCTGTTATAACAGACGGACGGTTTTCAGGATTTGCCAAAGGAGTCGGCGTCTGCCAGATTAACCCCGAAGCAGCTGTTGGCGGGCCGCTTGCCCGTGTTCATAACGGAGATGAAATTGTAATTGATACCCAGGCAGGGTTGATCAAGAATAACGCACCTGATTTTGACAGCAGAAAACCTGTTGAACCAAAGAAGCATAAGGAAAAAGGAATTTTGAATATTTATGCTCGTATCGCAGGTCAGGCGGATACAGGCGCCCGCCTGTAAGACATACCAATTATCAAGGAGAGGATTCTGATGGATAAAGTTCATGCCATGGTTTTAAAATCATTTAACGAACCGTTTGAATGTATGGAATTTGATAAACCTGTACCCAAAAACGACGAAGTATTGGTTAAAATCGCCGGCTGCGGTATCTGCGGTTCGGATATTCATATCTGGAAAGGCGAAGACAAGCGCGCTCACCTTCCAATGATACTTGGACACGAGGGTGTCGGGTTTATCGAATCGTTAAGCGGCAGCAGCAAACAGGACATTTTTGGAAACGCTTTACAGGAAGGAGATCTGATTGTCTGGAACAGGGGTGTTAGCTGTAAAAAATGTTATACATGCCTGATTAAACGGCAGAATTATCTTTGCCCAGGCAGGTGGAGTTATGGTTTTTCAAAATCAATACATGACTATCCGTATTTAAACGGCAGTTATTCTTCTCACATTCTGCTGACACCGGAAACAGAAATAATCCGCGTTAAACCATTGGAAAATATCGATCCCAACGAAGATTACTCTGTCTATGCTTCTTTGTGCTGTGCCGGAACAACGACAGCCTGTGTCTTTGAACAAGCCAGACTGCAATCGGGTGATCAGGTAGTTATTCAGGGACCGGGGCCGCTCGGAATCTATGCGGTATTGTTTGCACGGGAGTGCGGTGCAAAAAGCATTATCGTCATAGGCGGTACGGAAAACAGATTGAATTTGTGTCTGGAAGCCGGAGCGACTCACATTATTAACCGGAAAAATACATCGTTTGAGCAGCGCCGTGCATTGGTAACGGAAGCTACCGAAGGGCGCGGGGCGGATGCTGTTTTGGAATTTGCAGGAACATCATCTGCCGTCGAGGAAGGCATCCAATACCTGGCTTACGGCGGCGCATATATTTCCGCCGGTATTGCGGTAGATGTCGGACAAGTATCCATTAATTGGTTCAGGGATGTAGGAAGGAGAAATGCCCGCATACAGGGCGTATGGGTTGGCGACAGCAAAAACACCTGGCAGGCGCTGGAGGTTTTTACCCGCTATAAACCCATGCTGGAAAAAATGGTAACACATAAAATTCCGCTGGAAAAAGCAAATGATGCCCTGATGATGGTTGAACGCAAAGAAGCCATTAAAGCAGTACTTATACCGTAGCCTCCGGAAGAATAAAAATAACCGGTGATTTTCCTCATGCAGAGTGATATATTAAGAGGTACTTATGGACGTTTTTTTTGTAGCCGGTCAGCGAATGTTTTTTTTGACTCTTTTTATTGCAACCGGATTTATCTTATCTTACTTAAAGCTGCTTAAAGCGCCGTTGCTTAAATGGATGGCCGACAGTTTATACGGTGTTTTACTTCCAATTATAATTTTTAACTCGTTCTATACATCTTTTAGACTGGAAATTTTATTTGAGTCTGTCAAGTTTGTCTGTTTTTTTGTGCTTTCGCTGATTATCGCCCTTGTAATTGGTTTGGTCTATGGAAAATACCGGAAAACCCCGGCTCTTGTTATGGGGCCATTGTTATTCAGCGGTTTGTTTTTAAATTCAGGATACATTTCACTGTCGCTTGTACAGACGCTGTTTTCAGGTCCCAATTCGATGTATGCAGATGAACGGGCATTACTCTACAATACGCTGGCCATCATTATTAATAATTTATTCATTGGTTTTACAGGCAATTTGGTAATGTCATGGTTTGCACCTAACAAGGCTGACCGGGGCAAGGCGAATCTTCGCCAAATCCTGATTAACCCGCCCTTGGTTGGGTTTTTGTTAGGTGTAATTTGCTATGTTTTAAAACTTCAGCTGCCGGGTATTGCAGTTCAGACACTGTCTCTCATCGGCAAGGCAACGCCGCTTTGGGCCATGATTATCCTTGGCGCCATGCTGTATCAATGCCATTGGAAAACTATTTTCGGTGACATAGAAAAATACTTATTAAGCGTCATCCGGCTGCTGGCAACACCATTACTGCTTTTTCTAATCGCACGTTTGTTTGGCGGCGATCAAACGTTATTGCTTTCCCTGCTCATCATTACCGGCGCACCGGTTGTTGCCATAATGCCGGTATTTGCCAAACGCAATGGAATGGATGCCAATTGGGGTTCCGGGTATACATTTTTAAGTACCCTGTTATCCATGATAACGCTGCCGCTGCTTATTACGATTGTGTCAATGTTGTGAATTACTAACTTCTTCGGAATACTGCACAACTTCGGCTGTTTGACACTACCCATTAGGCGGTATATACTTTTAATACCCAGGTAATTGCAAAGGAGTTAAAAATGAAAAAACAAATATTGATCAGGTTTAACGGCATATTGTTATTTTGTTTTGTAATTACTGCCTGTGGCGGTGGTGGTGACAACTACGACCTATTCTTTTTATCTGATTATCAAAAAATCGGCGCTGGTATTGCCGCAAAAACATATATACCTGGTGTTTATGATTGTTCTAATTTTTCTGTACACTTTTACCAGGAAAGCAATAAAGCAGGGCTGCCATGCAGGGTAAGAATCGGAGATGCTGGCGGAAAAGGTTTTTCCGGTGGAATGCATGCCTGGAATTCTGTGCTGATTAATAGGCAGTGGGTTGATTGGGAACCGCAATACAATGATATACATTATGGTCATACAAAAACATCAAATCATTATTATACCAATGGATACGGCGGTTATACATGGGAAGAATTAGAGAGAATAATGTATGAATTAATAGGAAGAACTGCTCCAAGCAGTTTAATAGATGCCTATGAGATTGACAAATATTTATTTGGACGGGCGGAAAATGGAGATCCGACAAATGAAAATTCTCCATTTCATTATTATTTTGGAGGGCTTCGTTTTGGTGTAGATGTTTTTCTTTCTGATTATACTTTATCTTATTTCCAGGTAGCGTTGCCAAATAAAGGTCGAGGTTTATTTTATATAACAACGGCGGATATGAAGATGCATTTCGTATATAGAGTAAATGATAATTTTTATGTTGTTGCAGATTTAAGATCGCTCGATCCTGTAGAGGGACGCAGTGTTATTAAGGATGAAGTTGATTTTTCCGGAGAAGGCACTTTCCTGCCAATTGATCCTTCATTATGGCCAGAACTATGAAAACAATAAAATACATAACGATAATTTTACTTGTTATTTTGCTTAGTTGTACCGGAACTCCCCAGGATTCGGCCATTGATAATCCTGATGCTCCCGGATGTTTTAACGCTGATACTGCTGACGACCTGGATTGTCTGAACGATGAAACTGATCAGGATGGCGAAGAAGTTGATTATTTCAGAGAAGGCATATTCTTGCCTGTTGATCCTTCCATGTGGCCAAGAAATTAATTTCTAGCATAAAGAAACGGTCTCAATGACAACCGATAGCATGACAATGGATTTTTTCTATGGTATACTGTGTATTCATGGTAAAAATCACGATAAACCTTACAAAATTTGAAAAACCGCTCCAAATTCGGGATACATTAACTGCAAAGTCGCCCAAAATTGTTCAATTCCGCGCTGCAGACCGAAAAGCAACAATGGAATTCCATATCAGGCGGGAAATTCGGGATATACATGGAATGGCGGCAACGCTGTTTTCCCTGACAGGAAATGTAGTTCTGACAGATCTTCGGCAATCCCGTTCGCTGGCGGAAAAACTCAACAGCAAACTGCCGCCGGAAAAGCGCATCAAAGCAGGCCAGCTTAATGCCATGGGGCTTATTGACGAAATCCTTCATTATATGGTGGCTTTGTACCGGGAACAGGTACAAGCCGATGTTTTTGAACAGGCCGTTGCTCATCTGGAAGAAAAACTGGGAAATGAAAGAACAGCGGATTTATTCCAGAATTTCGGAAGCCGGTTTCCGCCAAAAGCGGTATATGCGGGGGAGAGTTCTGTAGAAGCGTACCTGAATTCCAGCGAGGAGGGCGAAAGCAACAAAGCCCTTTCTTTGGAAGAAATGATGCTTCTGGCGCTGGCAAACCTAAATCCCGCTTTTAAGCCTTTCCTCTTTATGTTTGATGATAAAGACCTTGCCAAAGAAACGGTGTACCCTGCGGCAATAAAGGAATTGCAGAGTTTCTTTGCGGAATTGCCCCCCTTCGGCCCCGACGGTTTAAGTCTGTGGGAACTGCTTCGTTCTCCGGCTTTGGCCTCCGACACGTTAACAGGCCAGTTGGAATTTATGCGGAAGCGCTGGGGACTTTTACTCAGCAGGTATATGACCCGGCTCCTTATGGGTTTGGATGTTATTAAAGAAGAAGATAAGCCTTCGTTCTTTGGACCGGGCCCCACTGAGGCTTATACCTACAGTTATCTGGAAAACGAGTACGAACGGTTCAGTCCTGATCAGGAATGGATGCCCCGCACGGTGTTGCTTGCCAAAAGCACCCTTGTCTGGCTTTTTCAGCTTTCACAAAAGTACGGCAGGGAAATCAACCGGCTGGACCAGATCCCCGACGAAGAACTCGACGAGCTTGCACACCGGGGTTTTACCGGATTATGGCTTATCGGCCTTTGGGAACGAAGCAATGCATCCAAAACAATCAAACAATGGACAGGGAACCCCGAAGCGGCGGCCAGCGCTTACAGCCTTTACGACTACGACATTGCCGGGGAACTGGGCGGCTGGGACGCGCTTGCAAATCTGCGTGAACGTGCAATCCGCCGGGGAGTACGGATTGGTTCGGATATGGTTCCCAACCATACCGGCATCGACAGCCGCTGGATGATCGAACATCCCGAACGTTTTTTACAACTGCCGTATTCACCCTATCCCCAATACAACTTTAATTGCGGAAACCTTTCGGGCCGGGACGATGTTACCGTTCAGATAGAAGCAAATTATTTTAACCGTACCGATGCAGCGGTAGTGTTCCGCCGTATCGACAACCAAACCGGAGAAACCCGGTTTATCTATCACGGTAACGACGGTACTTCCATGCCATGGAACGACACCGCTCAGATAGACTTTCTTAATCCCGAAGCACGGGAAGCTGTCATCAGAACCATTGTCGGTGTATGCCAGCAGTTTCCCATTGTCCGCTTTGACGCTGCCATGACGCTGGCAAAGCGCCACATACAGCGGCTCTGGTATCCCGAACCAGGACACGGCGGAGACATTGCCAGCCGTGCAGAACATGCAATTACCACCGAAGAGTTTAACCGCCGTATTCCCAATGAATTCTGGCGCGAGGTGGTTGACCGCTGTGCCGAAGAAGCGCCGCATACCCTGCTGCTTGCCGAAGCATTCTGGATGATGGAAGGTTATTTTGTCCGAACGCTTGGCATGCACCGTGTGTACAACTCGGCCTTTATGAACATGCTCAAGAACGAAGAAAATTCCAAATACCGGGACACAATTAAAAACACCCTGGAGTTCGATCCGGAAATACTTAAACGCTTTGTCAACTTTATGAACAACCCCGACGAAGATACTGCCGTGGCTCAGTTCGGAAAAGGCGATAAATACTTTGGAATTTGTACACTTCTTGTAACCATGCCGGGACTTCCCATGTTCGGCCATGGTCAAATCGAAGGCTTTGAAGAAAAGTACGGCATGGAATACCGCCGTTCCTATAAGGACGAACAGCCCGACGGCTATTTGGTTGATCGCCATGAACGGGAAATTTTTTCGCTGCTAAAGAGACGGTATATTTTTTCAGGCAGCGCAGATTTTTGTCTTTACGATTTTTATATAAATGGTTCGGTAAATGAAAATGTATTTGCCTATTCAAACCGTGCCGGCAGTGAATGCGCCCTGATTCTTTACAACAACAGTTATGATCAAACTTCCGGCTGGATTAAAGAGGGTGCCGTTGCAATTCCGCAAAAAGACGGAACAGCCCGCCGGGACAGCCTTTGTGCTGCTCTGGGGTTGCACGGAGAAACGGATTGTTTTGCCATACTTCGCGAACAGCGAAGCGGCCTTTGGTTTATCCGTTCTTCCAAAGACATTGCAGAACATGGGTTCTTTGCCGCTTTAAACGGTTACGAAGCCCAGGTTTATATCGATATACACGAAGTAAAAGACGATGAGCAGGGTACATGGGCCCGCATTCATCATGATCTTGGCGGAAAGGGTGTGCATGATCTTAATTCCGCCAAGATGGATATTGTTCTTGGTGAACTCTATTACCGTTACAGCGAAATATTTAAACCGGGCATTAACCCGGAGGATTTAAAACCACTTGTCCTGGAATTTGCCGAAACAGCTCAGAAGTTTTTGAATGGCGCCGGTGTTTATACACCATGGACAAAGCCTACCGGCAAACCGGAACGGGTTTCCGGCAGTAAAACAACAAAAAAGACACAACAAAAGGCCGGGCAGTTAACATTACCCAATCCGGATAAAGTCTGGGATGACTTTTCCGCATACCTTGAACGAATGTGTTCTATACCTGTTGAATTCCCTGAACAACAAAGCAAAGCTGTAAAACCGCCGAAAGAACCGTCATTGGCAGAAAGTAAGCTGGCGGCAATCGCCTACGCGTATTCAACATTTGCTCTGTTAAAATTGATCGTTGGCGGAAACGGAAAAGATGCAGTTTCGCTGGTTAACCATTGGGAGATGGATCGTAAACTCAGGGAAATTCTCTGCCGGCTGGGGATAGACGGAGGGACCGCCTGGCATAGCGTAGAAATTATGAAGACTGTTCTTGTACGTACCGCTTCCATTAATGGTGCCGATTCATCAGAAAAAGAAAAAACCTTACAGCCTACAGATACAGCAAAGAAAACGGTACCAGCAAAAAATGTACTGGCAAAAAAGGCCGTTCAGGATCTTGCACAGAACATACTTCTGGAAAATTACAGCGCCGACGATTTCCGCCATGTTCTTGGAGTCAATATCTTTGACGATGTAACATGGTTTAACAAGGAAGCCTTTGACCGTGTTCTGAAGTATGCACCGGTTTTTGCTGCCATGGAATGCGGTGATTTTGTCCTGGTAAAAACCATAGCAGAAGAATTCCGCAAAGCCGAAAAAAAGGCGGAGTACAGGTTGGGCAAACTAATAGAGGCGTTTAATCCCGCATAAGTTATGGTTTAAGCAAGCAAATGCTCACTTTACTGTAATTAACTCGTACTTGCCGCTGCCAAGACCAATCTTTTCCGCATGGGTAATTTGAATACGCCAGTCGGTTGAAGGGTGAATATCGGTCATGTGATCGCTGTTCCCCGCATCATCATGGTGGCTGCGATCCCTTTCGCCAAGTATGCTGGAAAGCAGTGCCGGTGCGTTATTTACCGCATCAATACATGCTTTGTCTACAGCGACCGGATCAAAACCGGCAAAGATTCCTATGTCTGGAACAACAGCTGCATCATTTTCATTGTGGCAGTCGCAATATGGCGAAACCTGATTCACTACATTGACATGGAAATTGGGACGTCCGTCCAGTACGGCTTTTGTGTATTCGGCAATTTTGCAGCTTAATGCCATACTGCCGGAGCTTGATTTATTTAGAATTGCATTCTTACTGCATGCACCTATACAGCGCCCGCAGCCAACACATTTATTGCTATCAACAGAAGCTTTACCGCTGCTGATATTGATCGCATCATGAGCACAGAAACGCAGACAAATCCTGCAACCTGTACAATTACCTTCGTTAACTTCGGGTTTGCCGTCGTTGTGCATGGCCATTTTACCTGCACGGCTGCCGGAACCCATACCTATATTTTTAATTGCTCCGCCGAAACCTGTACCCTCATGTCCCTTAAAATGAGTAATCGAAACAACAATGTCCGCATCCATTATCGCTCTTCCGATATAAGCTACAGTACAGTACTCCCCGCCGTTAACTGGTACATCAATATCATCGGTACCGCGAATACCGTCGGCAATAATATTCTGACAGCCGGTAGACATGGGATAGTAGCCATTTTCTGCTGCAGCGTCCAGGTGATTTAATGCCTGGTTTCGCCTGCCTACATAAAGGGTATTGCAGTCTGTAAGAAACGGCATTCCTCCCAAAGACTTTATCCGGTCAGCCAATGGTTTAACAAAATTAGGGCGCAGAAAAGATAAATTTCCCGGCTCACCGTAATGTACTTTTATGGCAACATATTTTTTTGTAAAGTCGATTTTGCCCATCTCTGCTGCATCGATAAGCCTGCCCATTTTAACAAGAAGGCTTTCACCTACTTTAGTCCTCATGTCAGTAAAAAATACTTTATTCATTTGCAATCTCCCAATAATTGTATCATCCTTTTTTAATGATTTTGGCCCCGCCAAGTAAATGCGCCCGATTCAATGAGGGCGTTTTTGTTATAATATAACACGGCGTTGGGCTCAATAAAATGTATCATCCTTTTTTAATGATTTTTGCCCAAGTATCCCGCAGTCCCACCGTTTTATTAAACACCGGAACACCGGAACCTGCCGTACTTTCTTCCAATGCGGGTATGGCAGGACAATCATTTACAAAATAACCAAGCCGTTCAAACTGGAAACGCTCTCCCGGTTTTGCTTCCGACAAACATTTTTCTCCGAATGCGCCGGAAATTACTTCCAGCGAGGCAGGATTCAGCTTGTCGAGAAATGTTTCTGCAGTTCCATCGGGTTTATAAGTGGTTTCCAAGGCGCCGGACGCGTTAGTGTCCATAGAATCTTTCTTATCGCCTCGCAGACCAGAGGTCTGCATCGGTTTTTCGCTGGTAAAAAGATAATCGTAAAGCCGAATTTCCATAGGGATTGCATCCGCGGCATTAAGCCAGTGGATTGTTCCCTTAACCTTGCGGTTATCCGCAGCATTGCCTCCTTTTGTCTGTGGATCGTAAGTACAGCGAACGGCAATTACATTTCCATTTGCATCCTTGTCGCAGCCGGTACAGGTAACAATATAACCATAGCGCAGCCGCACAGCGTTACCGGGGAAAAGCCGGAAATACTTGGGCGGCGGGTTTTCTTCAAAATCATCCTGTTCAATCCACAGTTCTTTTCCAAAATGTATGGTGCGCGTTCCGGCATTTTGATCTTCAGGATTGTTCACGGCTTCCAGTTCTTCGGCATTTCCTTCCGGCCAGTTTTCTACGATTAATTTAAGCGGCTTCAGCACTGCCATTACACGGCGGCTTGTCTTATTAAGGTCTTCTCGCAGGCAGTATTCAAGAAAGGCAATGTCCACAGTACTGTCTGTTTTGGCGATACCGATTTGTGAAACAAAATTCCTCAGGGCTGCCGGTGTATAACCGCGGCGGCGAAGCCCGGCCAGAGTAGGCATTCGCGGATCGTCCCAGCCGGAAACATGTTTTTCCTGCACAAGTGTAAGCAGGTAACGCTTGGAAAGTACAGTGTGAGTCAGGTTAAGCCGGGCAAATTCTATTTGCCGGGAAGGAAAAACTTCCGCTTCGTTAATAAACCACTCATAAAGGGGCCGGTGAATTTCGTATTCAAGTGAACACAAAGAATGGGTAATTCCTTCTTTTGCGTCAGACAGAGGGTGCTGGAAATCGTACATGGGATAAATACACCACTTGTTTCCCGTTCTGTAATGAGTGTCCCGTCGTATACGGTACATTACAGGATCCCTCATTAAAAGATTCGGGTGGGACATATCAATTTTTGCCCGCAGGGTTTTTTCGCCGTCCTTATATTTTCCTTCGCGCATTCCGGCAAAGAGTTCCAGGTTTTCTTCCGCACTGCGATCCCGGTAAGGACTGTTCCGTCCCGGGGGGGTATGGGTAATGTTGTTTTTGTCGGGAACCGCCGTACCGCGGTATTCGCTGATTTCTTCTTCTGAAAGATCATCAACATAGGCGCTGCCTTTTTTGATAATCTTTACCGCTAAATCATAAAGATATTCATAATAATCCGATGCATAGTATTCCCTGTCTTCCCAGTCAAAACCGAGCCATTTGACATCACGTTTAATTGCTTCTACATAGGAGATGTCTTCTTTTTCCGGGTTGGTATCGTCAAAACGGAGATTACACTTTCCGCCGAAACGTTCTGCCATAACAAAATCCACCGTCATGGCTTTGCAATGACCTATATGTAACCAGCCATTCGGTTCAGGAGGAAAGCGGGTATGTACATAGCTGTAACGGCCGGATGCAAGATCTTCTTTAATAAAATCACTGATAAAATCCGATCCTGCCGCACTTTGCTCTGCAATATTTGTTTCGTTTATGGACATGATGAAGGCCTCATATGTTTTGAAAAAATTTCAAAAGTCGGTCAGGTAACATAGCCCCAAAAGCAATGCAGCCTTAAGGGTTTTTTCATCGTTGTTTCCCCGGGAAATTAAATGTCCCAGCTGCCCGCCGTACCACCAAAAAAGCCCCAAAGGATGATCAATCCGGAAAACATAGTCAAAAAAGTCTTCTTTATTACTTTGGGAACCGAACAGGAGCCATGCAAGTTCATCCAATATTGTTCCGAATTCACCCAGAGCTTTAACAAAATCACCCTTTTTAATAACATCTATAAAACCGGGAACTCTATCCAGAAGCTTTTCCTTGCGGTCTTCATCAGCCTTTTCCACCCAGGTTTTCTGAATTAAAAGGTCAAGATTATTCCTGAACGAATGAAGAAATACTTCCAGCTCTTCCGGATTATTCCAGCCTGTTTCCAGCTTACGGTAATCTGTTCCAACACCCAATTTATCGGCAAAGTCAAGGATTGCCGATTGGGACGGTAACAGGAGATTGTTATTCGGCTCTGTATTCTGTACCGGCGGAAAAAGGGCTTCTGCAGCTTTGCGGTATTCTTTGGGAAGGGCTTTGTAATCGCCGGTAGAACAACTCAGCATACTTAACCATGCTCAAAAAATGACATCCGTGTCAAGGCAACCTACGTATCGATTCGGAAGGGAACCTCATTTTTAATAAATCATTTCCAAAAACACCCTAACCGCTTTTTTTACAGATTCAAAGGCTATTCTTTCTATATCAAGATCTTTTGGATTAATAAAGTGTACCCCGGAAATTTCGGCCTCTTCCAGCTGCAAGTCTTTTTCAGTTAAATCCGGGGCATCCAGATAAAAGAAAAGGTCACAGGTATTATAGGAAATATTTTTGTAGGGATATATGTTGGGAAAGGATGCAAAGAGTCTTAATTCCTCCGCTTTTATATCAAACCCCAATTCTTCCATAAATTCCCGGCGCAATCCGTCCATGGCTCCTTCTCCGGAATCGATAAAACCGCCGGGAAGGTCCAGTTTTCCCTTTTCGGGATCCCTGTTACGGACAAGGAAAAGAAGACCTGTATTGGTACGAACTATACAGGCCGTTGCGGCAGCTGTGTTGTGATAATAGGTAAAATCGCAGTCCGGGCACCGGAAAACTCTGTTTTGCTTAAAACATATCCTTTCCGAAGCACAGGCAGGGCAATAACGAAACATATCCGGCTCCATCGTTAATTGGATTCTCTTGATTATAATTACATTTTTATTTATAGTTAAGCTGTGATATGCGAATGTACTCTGACTGTTCGCACCTATGAATGCGACAGCTATAACCATGTAAACAATGCAAATTACCTTAACTACCTTGAATATGCCCGTTATGAATTTTTAAAAGCAATTGGCTTTGATTATTATGCTGCAATAGAAGCGGGCTATGGAATTTTTGTTGCCAGAATCGAAATTGACTATAAAAAACCCGCCAAACCGGATGATGTATTAACAATAAAATCCTGGCCGGTAAAAAAGGGAGCGGTAAGCGGCGTAATTGTTCAGGAAATACGGCATGGGGATGACCTTGTTGTCCATGCAAAAGTTACGTGGGCCTTTGTTGACAGCAATGGTCAACCTACCAAAATTCCGAAGGAATGGAACCTCCCTGGGCTAAATCCTTAATGAGACTCCCCGGGGGGATCCTCATTGCCACATTATAATTACATAGGTATCAAACGCCAGACTATTAAAATTTCTAACTGTTCGGGGAACAATAACATTATCCAGCAGATTCCTTCTAAATGCCCCGTCACCGATATAGGTAAGTGAACCGGGCAAGGTTAAGTTTTTAATTTTATTCTGGGCAAACGCATTCATCCCTATAGAAGCAAGAGAGTCTGACAGGGTTATACTTGTCAGTCTGTTGTTAAAAAACGACATAAATCCAATACTAATAACCGATCCAGGCAAGACAATATTTGTCAGCCTGTTATGAGAAAACGCCCTGTTTCCGATAGTGATAATTGTGTTTGGCAGCGTTACACTTGTCAGCCGTTTATGGGAAAACGCCTCGTCTCCAATGGCAATTACCGGCAGCCCGTTTATTTTTTCCGGGATAATTATTTCTTTATCGCTTCCTTTGTACCCTGTAATGGTTATGCCGTTGTTTTCGAGCTTTTGTTCAAAATCACGCGAACTTTGACCATACACCGAAAGTATAAAACCGGAAAACAACACAACAATTAAAATGTTCCGCTTCATTCTTATACTCCTTAATCAGGGTTATTCCAAAACCTCTTGCCCAATCAGTTGATTACCGTTATTTGGTTAACCCATAACCAAAGGGATATAGGATTTCCCCGTTTATGGTTTTACGCCAGGTGTACGGCGTTCGTCCGGTAAAATTACGATTACCGAACAATACGTCTGCAATTCCGGCGCCTTCTGTACCCGGCAGCCATGCCGCTACAAAAGCATCCCAGTGAAGATATTCATCGCCAATGGTCATAGGCCGCCCGGACAACATGATTACGATCACCGGACAATCATAACCGTAAGCCTCCCACAGCATATCCATATCGTTTGGACGAATGTTGATCTGATTGGAACGGTTACGCAGCGTATCTATGTCTTCCGCACTAACATGATCGGGATCGGGACCGGTAATCAATGAGGCACGATCACCCTGTGTTTCGGCGTAAGGATCCTCTCCAATTACTGCGATCACTACGTCAAAATTTCCATCCGCTTTCCCGTCTTCGTCGTATGTAACAACCGCCCTTCCTTCTGTTGCCGATCGTATGCCTTCCAGTATCGTTGTACCTTTTGTAACGGGACCATGCATTCCCTGCCAGGTAGTTGTCCATCCGCCGCATTGCATGCCTATGTTGTTTGCGCCATGTCCGGCTACCAATATGTTTCTGTATGCGGGTAATTTTTGGATAACATTGTTTTCGTTCCGCAGCAATACAAGTGAATCCGAAGCCAGTGTCCGTGCCACTGTCCGGTTTGCATCTGAACCGACTGTACCCGCTTTTTTAGTCAGAGGCGCGTCGAATAAACCGATGCTTTGTTTAAACCTGAGTATACGGAGCACAGCATCATCAATACGTTCCATCGGAACAATCCCTTCTTCGACGAGATCTTTTAACAAGGTAATAAACATCATCCAATTTGCACGCCCGTTGGTTGCCATGTACATATCAACACCGGCATTAATCGCATTGGCAATTTGCGCCTTAAAACTACCCCCCGATAATTGTATAAACGCAGCCCAGTCGGAAATTATAAACCCTTCAAAGCCCATATCTTCCTTTAACAAACCGGTCAGAAGTTCCTTGCTTTCGTGCATTTTTATTCCGTTAATGCTGGAATATGACGGCATCAGCGAAATGGCGCCTGCATCCATAGCCGCTCTGTACGGCGGAAGAATACGTTCAATTCCGGCCCGATCCAGCAGCGCATTACCTTGATTACGCCCGTCTATTGTCTGTCCTTCGCCCAGAAAGTGTTTCATGCACGCAGCCGCTCCGCCTTCCTGTAAACCTCTGACAAAATTCGCACCCATTACGGTAACAATCTCAACATTTTCACTGTAGCTTTCGTAGGTACGGCCCCAACGTATGTCTTCCGCCACGCCCAGCACCGGCGCAAAATTCCAGCGAACGCCGGTTGCCAGCATTTCCTCCGCTGTAATAAACCCTGCCGAATATGCCGCTTCTGCACCCCGCCGCGAATCGCCTGCGGCTATTGCGCCTAACCCCACATTGTGCGGTAATACCGTCGCATCCAGTACAATTGCATTACCATGTACTGCATCGAGCCCGTAGATCACGGGGATACCCAGCCGTGTTTGCAGGGATTCTTCAATAAAAGCATTGGTCATATCGACCCAGCCTTCCGGTGTATTTTCTGCCGGTGTTGAACCGCCGCCGCTCAGGATCGAACCAAGAAAATATGTTTTAATATCGCCTTCGCGGATGTCTCCGCGTTCAGCCTGCGTCATCTGGCCTACCTTTTCTGCCAGCGTCATCTGTGACACCAATTCTTCCAGGGAATTCCAGGTAACAGATTTTTTATTTGCAGATGCCCTGTTGCACGATGTCTGTGTAAATAACAATAAGCTTGCGGCAAATAAAAGAATAAAATATTTTTTCATAAACGCTTTTCCTCCGCATCAATATTACTGTCGGTATTTCAGTAAAAACGAAAAATGCCTTTTTGTAAAGATTTTACTTGTAACCAAGCCGGGAAGCTTCGGCAAAATCAGCATTGGCGGCGCTGGTGTTTCCCGCCATACGGTAAGCAGTCCCGCGGTTATGCCAGGCAAGGGCATAGTTGGGTTTTAATCGTATTGCTTCGGAAAAGTCCCGTATAGCCCGTTCGTCATTTTCTTTATAATACCATGCGGTACCGCGCTGGTTATAGGCCGAAGAATTATTGGGTTCCAGCTGAATAAGCCGGCTAAAATCCTCAATTGCCTTGTCATACTGTCCCGTAACCCTGTACGAATACCCCCGGTTATAGAGTACATCTGTATAATCTCTTTTAAGGACAAGAGCCTGATTATAATCGCTCAGAGCTCTTGCATAATCGCCTCTTTGGGCATAAATGTAACCTCGGTAGTTGTAGGCTGCAGCGCTGTCTTTCTTCAGACTAATTGTTCTGTTATAGTCTTCCAGAGCCCGGTTCAGGTCTCCTCTGATTTGATAAGTTCTGCCCCGTGAAAAGAACGCTTCTGCATAATCAGATTTCAGACTAAGAGCCTTGTTGTATTCTGCCAATGCCCTGTCGTAGTTACGTTCGTTTAAATATCTTTCTCCCATAATGAAAGAAATCTGGTATTGTTCCATTCCCATCTGAAGCAGTATTGCAGGATCAACGGTTTTATAGTTTACCGGATTCAGTTCGCCGATAAAAACTCCCCGGCCGCTTCTGATTGTACTTAATGAAGCAAGGGATTCACCGCCGGATCGTACGGCATAGTTTGTATTGCTGCTCCCTGAATTTCTGCCGCCCGCAAAGCTGTTACTACCCGCAGCATTTGTTGTGTAAGAGGCTTGCTGTACTGTAGAATTTTGGTTTTCGCCTTGTTTGTCCTGTACTGTATTGTCGGTTTCTGTAACAGACGCCAATACTGCAGTATCTTCAAGACTGACGGAACCTTCCGCTTCACTTTGGGAAACATTCAGATCGGATGAGCTTACTGCTTTTTTCCCGCATCCGGAAAACATCACAGTAAATTGAAATACCCAAACAAGTGTAAAAAATAAAATTATTAACGTGGTTTTCTTTTTCATTGCCTCACCCAATAGTATCAATCTATTTTTTTGTTAATCAATTGTCATAGGCTGCAATTGATCCGAAAGACGGTAATTTCTGGGAACCAGGATTTCCCAATCGGACGGTTCCTGGCTGTCTCTGTCTATACGCATAAAGATCTGTTGTTCGTAATTCGGCGAAGGACGAAGGATATTTTGAGTATTAAGATAGGCCAGATTAATTCCGGGACTGTATAGATCCCTGATAGGCTGCATCCTCGCCATACTTTCGGGATCGCGTGTTAATACATCCCATGCCCTGATTGATTCCGAAAAAAGAGCCAGCGCTCTGGAACGGTAACTGGTGTCACCGCTTATCCGCGTAAGGGTTTCCAGCGTTACTCCAAGGTTATTGTCGGCTACCATGATTCTTTCCGCAAGATCCTGTTCTTCCGGACGGCCGCCCGGGAAAATACTCGGGAAACGAACCTTTTCTGCATCAAGAAGATCCATAAGCCTGTTGTAGTAACCCTGGGCCGCAAAATAATTACCTCTTAGGTAAGCAGTATTTCCCAATGCATAGAGCAGCCGTCTGTTATTGGGCATAACCGAAGTAAGCGTAAAGAAACGCATTAGCGCTTCTTCCCATTGTTCGTTTTGATAATATGCTACACCCATACGGTATTGCATTTCTGGAGGCGACCAGTCATTTCGTTCCGCTTCCTGATAGAAGCGGAGCGCCGCATCCATGTCGCCGCTTTTTACATAGAATTCCAGATCTCCCAAATCGGCATAGAGCCTGCCGAATTCCGGCCGGGGATTCTTGATTATTCCCCTGGCGCGGGCATCCTCGTAGAGCCTGACGCCGCGAATCAACTCTTCTTCCGCAGGAAAAAACTCTTTGGAATTTATCAGTATTTCTGCATAGAGACGCTGGGTATCTATATGATAACCAACTCTCCTGGGTGATTCTTCGGGCGCAGACGAAAATGCACGTATTGCATCCCGTAAACTTTGGCGCTCTTCGTTAATATTACCGTAACGGGAATAGTACCTGGCCAGATGGTAATATGATTCAGGATACGATCTGTCGGCATTAATAGCCCGGATTAATACATCCCTGATTCCTTCTATCTGATCTGCAAATTCCTCGGGAACCCCGCCTGTATCTTCAAATCTTTTGTCCAGAAGATACCCTCCCAGTTCGGCCAGCGTGGGAACGGAAATTTTTCGTTTTTTGGGATTGCTCATAAAGTGGGCCTGCAAAGGAAGTACCTCTTTCAGATTGTCTGTTCTGATAAAGTACTTAAGCATTCCTTCCAGGTAAGGATCCTGTTTGCCGTATTTTTCCATTAACCTTGCATAGGCTTCTCTGGCTTCATCGTAACGGCTATAATCGGTTTCACCCCAGGCAAGGCTGTTTTCCGCCAGGGCTAAAAGTCCTTCCTTGTCGTTTACTGCATAATCAAGAATATTGACCCGTATAATTCGATCCGCTTTTTCGTAATTTCTTATATAGTACGTTTCCATGGCAGCATAGTCCAATGCGCCTTTCTTGTCCTGCGGGTAGACCCGGAGAAGTTCGTCGTATTTTCGCTCTGCATAGATATACTGCCGTTCATCCCGGAAAGCTTCCGCATAGCGGTAAAACCAGTTTTTAACCCGGTGTATTTCAAAAGCCTGGCGGAACCGTTCATTCGCCTGGACATATTCTCCGCTTTGGATAAGGGCATATCCTTCTTTGTAACGCCTTTCTGCCTGCAATGGAATTACGGCAAAGCGCCATATCAGGTATCCCAAAGAAGCTGTAACCAGAACAATAGCTCCGGCAATTTTTAGCACAGGCAAAAAACGGTGTGTAAAAATATACCCAAAGCTTGCTTGTTCCGCTTCCAGTTCTGCCCCGGTTTTTTTTGAATAACCTTTGGGAATGGTGATGGTCTTTCCCAAAATCTTTCCCGCAAGTCCAGCTGTCTCTTTGGCCGGAGCGCCTCTTACCAATAGATTAACAAGAGCCGACATTTTGTCAGGGGCAACAGCTTGTTCTGCAATAAGTTCTTCGCAGGCAATGCGGAGGTTTAATGGGTAGGCAGAAAGAGTATCCTGAAGCTGCTGATAATCGTCTTCGTTAAGCTGGATCTCTTCAACTTCGTCAGGGGATCCCTGTGTAGTTCCAAAAGCCGCAGCTTTTGCCGGTTTTCCGCTCTCGCCTACATCGTCAAATCCGGAAAGTGAAAAGTCACCAAACTCATCTGCCGGTGTTTCATTAAAATCCGGTGTATCTAAAGTAGTATCTCCGGAAGCAAAACTTTCAAAAGGATCTATGCTTTCATCTCCGGTCTCAGCCGACGCCGGTATATCGTCGAAATTGCCTATATCTTCTGTATCAAGAGTGATATCTTGGTCAGATTCTCCAAATTCAGTGTCAAAACCGGAACCTAAGTCTTCACTGCCAATGTCCAGAGATTCTTCAGTTGAAAAATCACCGGCTGTATCGTTAAAATCAAAATCGTCCGTTTGTCCGGCATCAAAGCTGCCAGAACCTGCATCAAAGCCAATGTCACCGGTGTCAAAGTCGCCGGCGGCACTATCGTCTGAAACAAAATCACCTGCGTTAAAGTCATCTCCGTCCGGCATATCCATGGAAAAGTCGCCGGTTTCCGGCAAGGTTTCGCCAAAGCTGCCGGCTTCACCCTGATCCAGGTCAAAAGAATAATCTTCATCTCCGGAAATATCTTCTCCGGCAGAAAATGCTCCGGAATCATCTTCCATGGAAATTTGCGGAGAGGCAGTTTCTCCGCCCATGTCGACAGCCTGGGACAGATCAATGTCGGGGAATTCAATGCCATCTGATCCGCCAGCCTCAGGAGAAGGAGTTTCTCCGCCCATGTCAACGGACTGAGACAGATCAATGTCGGGGAATTCAATGCCGGAAAAATCAGATTCACCGGCAGGAGTTTCCATGGATCCAATATCATCCATGTTAAATCCGTCTGTGTCCTCT